>WFRO01000326.1 GCA_015486475.1 Bacteroidales bacterium | reverse complement strand
GTGGACAGTAAATGGCATTATATTTCTCATGCCAATGCTGGCGGGCATTCCCGTTTTGGAAATATTTCGGCCCTGGTGGGTTTGCTACCTATCTATCATGACATCGAAGCTGACAATGCAAGCCGTTACTTTAAGTATCTCGGTTACGTGGTGAGCAACTGGGAGAATATCTTCAATCCCCTGCAGAAATGGGTGAACGGCAGGGGCTCTCATAGCATGGGATGGGCCTACGGAGCTTCCTATTCGACTTTGTATCCGTATATGGCCTGGGAGTTTGCCACGGATGAGCCATCCTGGCTCACCGACTGGCAAAAGGAGAAGCCTTATTTTAACCTTTACGGGTTGAGAAACGATTACAATGAAGATGAGAGAAACCAGGGTGCCTACGACAACTTCCCATTCTGGGAAGATGTATGGTCGTCGGAATATTCTCCCAACCTGCAGGGACTGCAAGTACTTTTTCCGGCAGGGTACTTCGGAGATGAACATGCCCAATGGTTTTACAACCACATGAAGAAAAGGAATCTACATGGGTGGATGTTCGACGACAACCCCTGGGATATCCTTTACAGAAATTTCTCATCCGATGCCGGCACACCTCCCGACGACCTCCCCCTTTCACGTTTCTTCCCCCATTCCGGTTTTGTGGTAATGAGGGATTCCTGGGACTTCCAAAAGAATACGCTTATGGTCTTCAAATCTTCCTCCTTTTATGCCGCCGGGCATCACCACAAAGACCAGAATGCTTTCACCATCTTTTACAAGGGGCCCCTGGCCATTGACGCCGGCACTTATGAAGCCTGCGGGGGCTGGGGCAGCATCCATTTCTGGAATTACTACACCCGTTCGGTGGCACATAATACCATGCTCATATACGATCCTAACGAATCCTTTAACGGATACTCCAATGACGGAGGACAGCGTTTCTTCCCAATCGATGATCCCGGCTACAATGATGTCATAGAAGGGGGCGCCAACCACCTGGACGGGATCATTCACTATGAAAACACTCCTTCCTATACCTACACCGTGGGAGATGCCACAAAAGCCTACAAGGCAAACAAGCTGACTTCCTTTGTCCGATCGGTCATTTACCTGCGTAATTACTCTTACGGTCACCCTGCCATGATCGTTTATGACAAGGTGATCTCAAAAAAGGCCGGTTACAAAAAAACCTATCTCCTGCATTCCATCCGGGAGCCGGCCGTGGACAGCGATCTGGTCACCATTCATATCGATGATGGGATGAACACAGCGAACAAAGCGGTACTCTTTCAGCAAACCCTCCTGCCCAAAGATGCCAGACTTGTCAAGATCGGCGGGCGGGAAAATGATCAGCAGTTCTACGTGGCAGACGACGGCCATGGTCAACCGCATAATTATGATGAAAATGCCGACTATAACACAACCTCGCAAAGATATTTGCGCGAGTTCAGGGAGGGTGGCGAATGGCGCGTGGAAGTGAGCCCGTCAGACACCGCTGAAGAGAATGAGTTCCTGCATGTGTTATCCATCACGGACGGAACGGAAGGTTCCCGCCCCATTCCAACGGAATACATCTTTTCCAACCATATCGATGGCGTGATCGTCAGCGATGAGACAGGTTTGAAAAATACGGTCGTTTTGTTTTGCAAGGAAAATGAAACGCTGGATGACACGGTCAGGATCCCGGAGGGAATGACCTTCCGGAATGTTTTGATCACAGGACTGAAAGAAAATACAAAATATGTGGTCGAACATCTTCCTGCCGGGATACACATCAAAAGCGCATGGTCCCCCAACCTTGAAAGCACAGATCAGGGCACTTTATGGCTAAATGAAAGCATGCAGCCTGTCCTGGCCGGTTTTTCCTGGAAAGTCGATCCCTGCCGGCAGGCAGTGCAGTTCACAGCTCAGAAAATACGTGATGACATAACAGGTTGGATGTGGGATTTCGGTAACGGACAGCAGGCCACCCTGCAGGATCCCCTGCATCATTACGATACGGCAGGAACTTATTCCGTCACCCTGATCGCCATCAGGGGAACCAACGAAGACACCATCACCCGGCAGATCACCGTTCCCCCGGTTCTACGGATGCCCCAAACCGGCGATGCCGTTCGTTGCGGACCCGGCACCCTGACCCTTGTAGCCAGGGGAGATACCGGCATACTCACTTGGTATGATGAACCTGAAGGAGGGGACATCATAGCTTCAGGAGACACTTTCACCACTCCCTTTCTGGATGAGACAAAACTCTATTACGCCGCAAATGTATTACCCGGTACGGCGGACACGCTTTTTGGGGCTAAAAAGGATTCCACCGGCGGAGGCGGGTATTATCCATGGGATGATGAAGCCGCTATACGCGGCTTAATTTTTGATGTGCATAAGCCTGTCATCCTTCAGTCCGTCAAGGTATATAACGACACGGGTCAGGCAGCTACACGTACCATTGCCGTGAGCGATGCCCATGGCGAGCTCATTGCCAGTAAAGAGGTGTATATACCGGCCGGAGAAAGCAGGATCGAGCTGGGGTTTCATCTCGATCCGGGCGACGCTTACTTTCTGAAAGCCGCTGACCCCCACAAAGGCCTCTACCGGAACTCAGCAGGCATATCTTTCCCTTATGACATCGGAGATGCCGTTACCATCACATCATCTGATGTAGGAACCGATTATTACTATTTTTTCTATGACTGGGAGATAGTCGTATCGGGAGATAGCAGTAGTTGCCGGAGCATCGCCCGGGCTGTGATCACGCATCCTCCGGTGGCAGACTTCAGACAACAGATATATGATACCATTGTGTACTTTGTAAATAATTCATCAGGAGGTGACAGTTATTTGTGGGACTTTGGCGACGGCATCACCTCTTCAGAGAAAGACCCGGTACATTCATATGTGCAGTATGGGACCTACTCTGTCAAACTAACGGTCACCAATGACTGTGGGGCAGATACCCTGACAAAAACGGTCGAGATCGTCGAATCGCCGCAAACCGGTGTCAAATCCCTGAAAAATGAATTGTTCCCGGTGCTGTGTTATCCCAACCCGGCCCGGAACAAGATCTATATCCGTACAGACTACAAAAACACAGGAGAAGGGACATTTGCATATATCCACAATAACTCCGGCAGCCTGGTCAGGGTAAAAAAGATAAAGGATCTGCGCTCCTTCTCTCTGGATGTTACGGGCCTGCCTCCCGGGATCTATATC
>WFRO01000325.1 GCA_015486475.1 Bacteroidales bacterium | reverse complement strand
CGCTGCCACTCCAGGCCGTCGGTGAGGGTGACCACAGGAACGGGATGCTCTCTGCGGATGAAGACCGCATTGCCATAACCACAATTAAGGATCACACCGGGCCGGCGGCGGTAGGCTTCGCGCATACACAGCCGGTCGTACCACAGCACCCCGCCCGGGGAAGCCGGCCAGGGACAACGGAGGATCTCCACCCCCTCCCAGGAGGGTCCCCGGTAAGGATGGGAGGAGGGGTTACACACCGTCACGGTATGTCCTCTCTCCACCAGCCGCCGCGAGAGCTCCTGGGCAAAGGTCTCAAACCCACCGTACATGGCCGGGATACCCCGCGTGCCTGTTATGAAGATATGCATGGTCACAGTTCAGAGTTAGGGACAAGGCATGCCTTGTCCGTACGGTAGTTAAATACCAGTTTACAGTTTATCATCTACATAATCATTGTTCGTCCTTCATCGATCATCGATCATCGATTATCAATCATCGTTCCAAAAATACGCTTTTGATCCGGAGGGTGATGAAATATTTTTGGAAATATCGTTTTCCGGGCGTAGATTTGCATCCTGTTTCAAATATTCTTTTGAAACAGAGGGTTTTAAAATATCATGCCTGCATGCTTTGTTCCTCCGGAATATCTTTTCACATTTTATTTTTTAATACACTGACCCCGGTATGGCTTTGGAGAGACTGAAATATGACAAGCTGTTCGCCCTGGAAGCGGGAGGCTCCCTGCCGGGGGTAGAGATCGCCTATCACACCTACGGGCAGCTGAACGAGACACGCGACAACGTGATCTGGGTATGCCATGCCCTCACGGCCAACTCCGACGTGGCAGACTGGTGGCCCGGCATGGTGGGGCCCGGCCTGCTGCTGGATACCGAAAATTATTTTATCGTATGTGCCAACATCCTGGGCTCTTGCTACGGTTCCACAGGTCCCATGTCGGTCAATCCGGAGACGGGCCGTCCCTGGTTCCGTTCTTTCCCGCTACTGACTTTCCGGGATGTGGTGAACGGTCATGAACTGGTGCGACGCCATCTGGGAATAGAGAAGATCCGCATGGTCATCGGCGGCTCCATCGGGGGCTCGCAGGCGCTGGAGTACAGCATCATGTATCCGGAACTCATTGAACGGCTGGCCTTCCTGGCATCCAGTGTGCAGTATGCGCCCTGGGCCATAGCCTTTGACCAGTCGATGCGTCTGGCCATAGAGGCCGACCCTACCTTTGAGGAAGATATCCCGGGCGGAGGGAGCAAAGGCCTCCGTGCTGCCCGTTCCATAGCACTCCTCAGTTACCGCAACGATACCATTTACAACAAGACACAACAGGACAACGACGATGCGAAACTGACGGATTTCCGGGCCGTCTCCTACCAGAATTACCAGGGGGATAAGCTGGTGAAACGCTTTGATGCCTACTCCTATTACCAGCTGCTGAACCTTTCCGATACCCACAGTGTGGGGCGCGGTCGTGGAGGGACAGAAAAAGCCCTGCAAAGGATCAGGGCCCGCGTCCTTTCGGTGGGGATCTCCAGCGATCTTCTCTTCCCGACCTATGAACAGAAATTCCTGGCCGAAAATGTGGAAAACGGCACCTACAAAGAGATCCATTCCCTGTACGGCCACGACGGCTTCCTCGTCGAAACAGAAAAACTCACGGAGATCATCCGCCCCTTCCTGGAGGAAGATTGACCCTTATATGCATTTTAGATATAGTGCGAACGGCTCCTGAAAAGGCAAAATATTAAAGCCTTCGCATACCGGAAAAAAACGACAGGCCGGGGATGCACCGGAAAAAACAGTTCCCGGAGAAGGGGAATATGCCGGAACAAATGTATTTTTGAAAAAAATTTTGGGCGTAAGAACCCGGAGGAAAATGGATAAAGAGACACAATTGAAACAAATATTACAGGAACGTGTTCTGGTGATGGACGGTGCCATGGGGACAATGATCCAGCGGCACGGCCTGCAGGAGGAGGATTACCGGGGCGAACGTTTCCGCGATCATCCCCTGTCACAGAAAGGCAACAACGACCTGCTGGTGCTGACGCGGCCGGAGATCATCCGGGAGATCCATGAAGAGTATCTTCTGGCCGGGGCAGATATGATCGAGACAGACACGTTCAACGCCAACCGCATCTCGCTGGCCGACTACGGCATGGAGGAGTTGGTGTATGAGATCAACCTGACGGCTGCCCGCCTGGCACGGGAAGTGGCGGACAAGGTCACGGCCCAGGATCCTTCCCGGCCCCGTTTTGTGATCGGAACGATGGGGCCCACCAACAAGACCGCGTCCATCTCGCCGAAGGTGGAGGATCCCGGATACCGGGCTGTTACCTTCGATGACCTGCGGGAGGTATATGCTGAACAGGCCCGCGGTCTCATAGACGGCGGGGCCGATCTCCTGATGCTGGAGACGGTCTTTGACACCCTCAATGCCAAAGCGGCGCTCGCCGGCCTCGAAGAGGTTTTTGCAGAGAAAGACCGCCGGCTACCGGTGATGGTGTCGGTGACGGTGGTGGATGCCAGCGGCCGCACCCTTTCGGGCCAGACCCTGGAGGCCTTCGTCATCTCTGTCTCCCATGCCCGTCTT
>WFRO01000324.1 GCA_015486475.1 Bacteroidales bacterium | reverse complement strand
CTTCTCCCCACCGTTATCTGACGCCTGATTTTGATGTGGAAGAGGGGGAGGTGGTGGTGGACATTGGGGCTGCCGAAGGCAACTTTGCCCTGGATGTTGTGGAGCGGGCTCAAAAGATCTGGCTTTTTGAGGCGGATCCTGCGTGGCAGCATGCGCTGCAGGCCACTTTTGCTCCCTGGGGGGAGAAGGTTGAGATCATCCCTAAAATGGTTTCGGATCATACCTCTGGTGCCACCGTGGCCCTCGATGACTTTTTCAGGGATCACGAGCCTTTCGACTTTATCAAGATCGATGTGGACGGTGCCGAGCTGCAAGTGATCCGCGGCATGGAAAGGCTGTTGCGTGAGAAGAAGGTCCGGAAGATCGCATTGTGCACTTATCACCGGCAGAAGGACGCAGAGTTTTTTTCTCAGATGTTAAGGGGCTACGGGTATGATATTGCTTTTTCCCCGGGATATATGATCTTCCGGAAAAGGATCCAGGCGCCCTATCTGCGGCGGGGGGTGCTGAGAGCCACCCTGCCATAAGAACGACAGGTCCGGGTTATAAGAACGGAAATTTACCTATTATTGACAGACAAGATCTTTTGGCTTCATTTTCCGACATATCGGTCATTATTGTGAACTACCGTGGCTGGGACACGCTGGTAGAGTGCCTCGATGCTTTGCACGCCACAGGTGAGGAGGACGACCGTCCCGCGGTGATCGTGGTGGACAACCATTCGGACGACGGCCGGCTGGAGGGTTTTGCTGCACAATATTCCTGGGTGCGTTTTCTGGAGAGTCCGGTCAATGAGGGGTTTGGCCGGGGCAACAACCGGGGTGCTACCGTGGCGACGGGCCGCTATCTGCTGTTTCTCAACCCCGACACGGTGATCAGCCGGGAAGCCTTGTCGGCGTTGCTGGAAGAAAGCCGCCGGCATGATCCTCTGCAGATCCTCTCCCTGCGTCAGGTGAGCCCGGAGGGGAACGAGGAGGATGTAAGCCGGCTTTTCCCCTCGTTCTGGACGATCAACAGCCTGGTGCGCTCTCTGTACAAAGCGGTGTCCTTCGCCCGCAGGGATATGAAATGCCGGGCGGGAGGCATGGTTCGCCCCGACTGGGTGTCGGGGTCGGTAGTGTGGATCCCGCGCGACACTTTTGAGCGGATGGGAGGCTGGGACGGGGATTACTGGCTTTATTATGAGGATGTGGATCTTTGCCGGCGGCTCCGCGACCAGGGAGGGGAGGTGATGCTCCTCTGTGATCCGCCGGTGGTACATCGACACGGCGCCACCACCCGGAAAGACAAGAAGCGGGTGGCTTTCTTCAAGACCTATGTGCTGATCTCGCAGCATATTTACTTCCGGAAACATTTTCCCGGCTGGCGGGGTGACCTGTTACTTGCTCTCCTGGTGATGAACGATCTTTTCTTTGATCAGCTCTTCCCGGCCCTGGCAGGCCTGCTGCTTTTTCCCTTCGGAGTTGCACGCAGGTATCTTTTTGTATATATTTATTTGGTGAAATATTATCTCCGGGTCCTGGCACTGCATCGCTGGAACCTGGATCCGGAGGAGCTCCCTTTCGGGAAAAAGTGAACAGGATGATCCTGACCGGGAGGCAGGGTACCACCGGCATACGACGATCTCTTCATGTCCTGTTTTTCTCTTCGCTTCCGGAGCGCTGAAGAGGCCGGAGCCTTTCCTGTTTTCTTGTGTTCAGGTGTTTCAGGTAGCTCTGGCGGGCGTTGGTATAGCAGAGTAATAATCCTTCGCGTCCGTCGAGGAAGCCCAGCCGGAAGAAATAATTCCAGACGAACCGCCAGGCGGGGCTCAGGATGACGCGGGGCCATGAGGACCGCCCTTTTCGCAGGTAGAGGGCTTTGCCCCCCATGATACCGGCATATTCGATCTTGGCCGTATGTTCGTGCCGGGTGTCGTGGGCATAGTGAAACAGATCGCCCTGCAGGAGACCTGTGGCGGTCCCTTTTCTCATCACCAGACTGTCGTGGGGGTTGATCCCCTCCCACTGGGCATGCCGCCGGTCGAAGAGGCGCAGCTTGCGGTCGGGGTACTCTCCCGAATGGTGTATCCAGCGGCCGTAATAGTTGTTCAGGCGGTTCATGTAATAGCCCTTTTTTACGGGTTTCTCTTTCACGGCCAGGATGGACTTTTTCAGCTCTTCCGACAACATCTCGTCCCCGTCGAGGGAGAGGATCCAGTCGTGCCTGGCCTGTTGCATGGCCCAGTTTTTCTGTTCCACAAAACCCTCGAAATCATGGTGGATCACGCGACAACCTTTCGCCTCACATATACGCCGTGTATTGTCCGTGCTGCCGGAGTCGACCACTACGATCTCGTCGGCCACCCCCTGCAGCGAGTCGAGGCACCTGCCTATGTATTTTTCCTCATTGAGAGTGATGATCACTGCTGAGATCGCCGGCATGGAGTAGAGTTCAGATCAATGAATAGTTCTTTTTTATACTGATACGTTATATTCCCTCAGCGCGTCGTTGAGGGAAGTTTTTTTATCGGTGGATTCTTTTCTTTTCCCGATGATGAGTGCGCAGGGTACCTGGTAATCTCCGGCGGGGAAATTTTTAGTGTAGCTGCCGGGGATGACCACCGACCGCGGTGGCACCACCCCCCGGTATTCCACCGGTTCCTCTTCCGTGACATCAATGATGCGTGTCGACTGCGTGAGCACGACGTTGGCGCCCAGCACGGCTTCCTTTCTCACCCGCACGCCTTCGACGACGATGCAGCGGGATCCTATGAAGCAGTTGTCCTCGATGATCACGGGGGCGGCCTGCACCGGTTCCAGCACACCCCCCAGGCCTGCACCGCCGCTCAGGTGCACGTGCTTCCCTACCTGGGCACAGGACCCTACCGTGGCCCAGGTGTCCACCATGGTGCCTTCGTCAACGTAAGCACCTATATTGACATAGGAGGGCATCAGGATCACCCCTCTGGCCAGGTAAGCCCCGTAACGGGCCAGCGCATGCGGGACCACCCGCACGCCCAGCTCACGGAAGTTTTTTTTCAGGGGGATCTTATCATGGAATTCAAAAGGATCCGCATCGATGACCTCCATGCTGCGAAGCGGGAAATAGAGAATAACGGCTTTTTTTACCCATTCATTCACCTTCCATCCCTCTCCTGCCGGTTCTGCCACGCGCAATTCACCATTGTCCAGCATATCCACGGTCTTGAAAATAACATCCCGCACGGCAGGGTCCTTCAGGAGATCCCTTTCCACCCATGCTTGTTCTATGATCTTTTGAATTTCCATGAGGTACGAATTAATAAAACGTAAAAATCGTATTTTTATTTGATAACAGGACGATCTGCGGTGGATTTTTTGGCCCGGTATTTGAACCTGCAGGGGTGGTTTGATAATTTCAAAAAAAAAGGAGACCTTTGCGGACTAAACGAGGTCAGTATGAAGAGGTATTACAGCTTGTTCTTTTTCTTTTTTCTCTGGGGAGTGATGACGGTACAGGCCCAGGAGGAGGAGGTACGCTCTCCGGTGAACCAGGCGCTTGATTCCATTGTAATGATGCATGGGCAGCTGAGGGATGTGAAGGATGGCAAGCCGATACCGTATGCCCATGTGCTCAACCTGCGGTTCGGGAAAGCAACCGTTTCCGATACGCTGGGTTTTTTCACGATCCCCATGCGCAGGAAAGACACGGTATTGATCACGGCGATCGGTTACGAAGACCTCTACTTCACCCTGCCTCCTTTCTGGCCTGCCAATACCTATTCCGGGGTGCTTTATGTGGAAGAGAAAGTTTACAACATTGAGGGTGTGACGGTCCACGGCCTGGGTACGTATGAGCAGTTCAAGCAGAAGGTGCTGGCCCTGGATCTTTCTGATGACAAGACCGTGAAGATGCAGTCGTATTACAACAAGATCCTGACGGAAGAGGCTATCAAATACCAGGCGGTGACGACGGGCTTTTCTTTTTCACTCCGTTCGCCTGAGGAAAAGAGTCTGCGTAAGCTGCAGAAAGTGCTGGCGGAGCAGAAGATCGAGGACCAGATCAAGGCCAAGTACAACAAGGCCATCGTCAGCAGGCTCACCGGTCTCAAAGGGAAACAGCTGGAAGATTTCATGCAATATTGCCAGATCCCCCGGGATTTTATTCTGAAATCGCCGGAATATGACATCCTGGCCAGGATCAAGGATGCTTACGAGAATTATAAATTACTGGATCAAAAAAAGAAGTGACCATCCCGGGCATTGAGGATATCAGGAGCGCTGCAGGGATCATTGCCCCGGAGGCCCATCGTACGCCTGTGCTGACCTCCCGTTCCCTGGATCGTATCACGGGGGCACATCTTTTTTTCAAATGTGAGAATTTCCAGCGTGCCGGAGCCTTCAAGTTCCGGGGGGCTTATCATGCGGTAAACCGTCTGGAGACGGAGGAGGCGCGGCGGGGTGTGGCCACACACAGCTCGGGCAATCATGCTGCTGCGCTGGCACTGGCTGCCTCCCTGCGGGGCATCCCTGCCTATATTGTGATGCCTGAGAACGCCCCGGCGATCAAAAAGGCTGCTGTGAAAGAGTACGGAGGGCATATCACTTTCTGCGCCCCCACGCTGGCTGCCCGTGAGGAGACCCTGGCGCAGGTAGTGCAGCAGACAGGCGCAGTCTTCATCCATCCTTATGACCATCCCCATGTCATCGCCGGCCAGGGCACGGCGGCCCTGGAGGCCCTGGAGGAGGTGACTGCCCCGGATATTGTCATGACACCGGTGGGCGGCGGAGGACTGCTCAGCGGCACCTCGCTGGCAGTGAAAGCATTGTCTCCCGCGACGCAGGTGATCGGAGCCGAGCCTGCCGGCGCCGACGATGCTTACCGCTCTTTTCATTCGGGGGTGCTGGTACCTTCCGTGCATCCGCAAACGATCGCCGACGGACTGCTCACCTCGCTGAGCGAACGTACCTTTTCCATTATACGCGATCATACGGATGATATTCTCACCACGACGGAGGAAAATATACGCAGGGCTTTGCGGCTGGTGCTGCAGCGCATGAAGATCGTCATTGAGCCCTCAGCCGCCGTGCCCCTGGCCGTGGTGCTGGAACACCCTCAGGTATTTGAGGGGAAAAGGGTGGTGATCATTCTTTCTGGGGGGAACCTGGAGGTGGATAGATCGTACACATGACGGCAAAATGGTCGGAGAGGGTGTTGTGAAAGGTGCGGTACCCGGAAGAGGGAAATCGCTTGTCATGCAGGATATAGTCGATGCGGAAGGAAGGGACCTTGCCGTGATAGGTCTTTCCGAACCCTTTGCCGCTTTCCACAAAAGCATCCGTCAGACCCTTACTTAACCGGTGGTAGGTATAAGAAACGGGGGTATCGTTGAAATCTCCGCAGACGATCACCGGGAAAGGGGAGGCTGCGATGCTGTCGCTCAGCCTTCTCACCTGCCGGGCCCGCAGAGGATAGGCACTCTTCAGACGTACAGAGATATTTTTTACGTTGCGTATGGCCTCGGTCTCGTCGTCGGGGAAGTACAACCTGAACTCCTCCCCTCCCAGCCTTGTTGACTGCAGATGGTTGTTGAACAGGCGGAGCGTATCACGGCGGATCACCACATCACAGACCTGGGTCTGGTTGGGGGTGCCTGTAAAATGGATCACTTTCCTGTGCCGCAGAGGGAAGCGGCTGAAGATCGCCATGCCGTAACGTACGCCGTTGGGGCGGGTGGAGGAGTAGGAAAGAAAATGATAGGGATAATCGAGGGAGGAGATGATCTTTTTTTCCGGTACGGTATGCGGGCTGGTATAGATCTCCTGCATGCACAGGATGTCGGGTCTGGCTTTGCGC
The DNA here is from genome assembly GCA_015486475.1 of Bacteroidales bacterium. Lineage (GTDB taxonomy): Bacteria > Bacteroidota > Bacteroidia > Bacteroidales > VadinHA17 > DRPN01. Next base: position 16,904 of record WFRO01000324.1, on the reverse strand, counting down.
AGGAAAGAGATCACCTCTTCTTCGGGATGATGTGTACCTCCCCGGGCATAGATGTCAAAGGAGCGGACATTAAAGGTCATGACCGAGAAGCCTTTTCCTTCCGGTGTCTTGCTGTGTTTCCAGGGGAAACTGTAGAAGTGGGTGATGTGGCCCCAGCCCAGGAGGATGACCGCTCCCACTACCAGGGCCTCTTTTTTCAGGCGCAGCAACCAATAGATAAAAAAGATGAGGTTGGCGGCTACCAGGTAGGGGAAGGCAAGGCCGAAGAAGGCCGGCGGCCAGAATTTGTCTGGCGGAATATACACCGAAAGGTAAGAGAGAAGCAGGGCCCCTGCCAGGACGTAAGTGATGATGATCAGTATGAACCGGAATATCTTTTTTATGGCCACTTTCAGTTCTCTTTATTGCTCATCCTGAAAAGGATCTCTTTTTCTTTTTTCGTCAGGCTGTCATATCCTCCCTTGGAGATCTTATCGAGGATGCGGTCGATCTCTTCCTGCTCATTAAGTTTCTGACGGTTGTATTCTATATCGTCTGCCGGGCGCTTGTAGGTAACATGTATTTTTTTCTTCCTGGGTTTGAAAAGGGTTGCCAGACTGTCGAGGGTCTTGTTGAAACGACGGGTGGGATCTTTCCCGCGGCGGTACTGAAGCACGAACAGATATCCGTAGAGGGCGCCTCCCAGATGGGCGAACTTGCCGCCGGTGTTGGTGGGGAAATCGACCAGGGTGGTAAGGATGAATGCGACGAGGGCGATGTACTTGATCTTCACGGGACCGATCAGAAAAACATATACGGTATAATTGGGCACATATACGGCCGTGGCAATGACCAGCGCCATAACGGAGGCGGAAGCGCCCAGTGCCAGCGACACCGGCAGCACGTTGTGAAAAGCCGGGAAAAGATTGAAACCTGCTATGTAAAAAAGAGCTCCTGTCAGTCCTCCCAGCACATAGACGCCCACCAGTTTCTTCTGGTCGAAATACTGGAGAAAAATAATACCGAACCAATAAAGCCAGAGCAGGTTGAAGAGGATGTGCAGGAATCCCTGGTGGGTGAACATATACGTGACAGGTGTCCAGGGGTGGGTGAGCAGTGCCGGCAGGTAAGCCGGGACAGCCAGCCACCGCAGGATATGCAGCGAAGGATCGGGCACGCCGGTCAGGAAAAGGATGATCCATGTGAGGTTGACGGCCAGCCATACCCCTACATTGATGTAGATCAGCCGGATCAGCATCGATCCTTCGCGGAAGGAGGCTTTTATGTCATCCCAGATATTCATCGTCAATAGAAAGTTGTTCGGTTCTTGTTCCAGTACTTCACCATGAAATATCCAAAAAGCATACCACCCAGGTGTGCCACATGGGCCACATTACTGCCTGGCTGTGCCAGCGCCAGGTACAGCTCCAGGGCGCCGTAACCGATCACAAAGTATTTGGCTTTGATGGGTATGGGGGGGAAGAGAAGCATCAGCTGAGTATTGGGGAAGAGCATGCCGAAACCCAGCAATACGCCGAAAACAGCTCCCGAGGCACCTACCACCGGGGTGTTGAGGAACAGGTTCATTTTGCCCATCAGCGGATCCGTAAAGTTCTGATTGTTCCTTAGGATCTGTGCTCCCTGTTGCAAAACGATCTGTAGTTGCTCAGGGGCCATCTGGTGCTTCAGTGCTGTGAACTCGAACCAGCGCACCAGCGTATAAATGGTGGCTGCACCGATGCCCGTGACGAAATAAAATATGAAAAAACGCTTGCTCCCCCACACATTTTCCAGCACCCTGCCGAACATCCAGAGGGCGAACATATTGAAGAACAGATGCATGAGCCCTGCGTGCATGAACAGGTGGGTAACGAACTGGTAAGGCTGGAAATTCTCCGAAGCAGGATAGTACAAGGCCAGGTAACGGGTCAGATCGATCCCGAAACTGCCTTCCATCACCCATGTTATCAGCAACATGAGTGTGGAGAGGATGATAATATTTTTTACCACCGGCGGGAAATTGGCATTGTACCGGCGAGAGGAATAGTTCATGTATTATATTTTTGTTTCTCTGTGGTCCTGCAATTGTTGCGCCAAAGATAAAAAAAGGAAAGGAGAAATACCGGAACAGGACAGATTGTCACGGAAGATCGCGAAGGCTGTTCCCCGGGGCCGTTTTATTCGAACTGTTTTTCCAGGTCGCTGCCGGGGAGGATGTAAAAGACCGGCTTTCCGGAAGGAGTGAAAGTGGGTTCTGAGCATCCAAAAAGACGGTCTGTCAGGTCTCTCATCTCTTCACCGGTGAGGGTTTTTCCGTAAGGAATGGCAGCCGCCACGGCCATGGCCGCTGCGATCTTTTCCCGTGTCTTCACCGAAGGGTCGTTCTCAGAGATCTTGTAATGATCGATGAGGGAGTGCAGCAGCAAGGCCGGATCGGTGTTGCCGGCATTGCCGGGAAGACCGTTGATCTGCACCGAGTTTTCCCCATTGACGGTGAGGGAGATCCCCAGTTTTTCGACCTCCCCGCGTATCTCTTCGAGGATCAGCATGTCGGCAGGGTCGAGCTGCAGGACGACCGGGAAGAGGCGTTGCTGGGCAGGGGTGTGTTCTTCCTGCAGTAACCGGAGATATTCCTCAAAAAGGATGCGTTCGTGGGCTCTCCGCTGATCGACGAACATCAGGCCCGACTTCACGGCGAAGAGGATGTACTTTTGTTTGAACTGCAGGAAAGCGCTCCCCGAAGCTGCCGGCGAAGGCTCTTCCCGTCCGGTCTCGAGCTGTTCCGGCAGGGAGGAGGCGGAGGGCAGTCCTTCATAGGCTTTTTCCCAGTACTGCAGTACATCTTTTTGGGAGGGAGTGACGGGCCGGGGGCCTGATCGCGAAAGGCCCTGCTCTTTTTTCTCTTCTTCGAAGGGGTTGAAGTCCGGGTTGATGATGATCTCCGGCGGACGGACCTCCTGTCCCCTCCGTGCTACGGGTATGTCAACAGGGGTGCCGCCGTCGAAATCAAGGGAAGGGACAATGTTGAATTTACCCAGCGCCTCTTTTACCGAAGCGTGGAGGATCTGCCATACCGACCGTTCATCTTCGAACTTGATCTCAGTTTTGGTGGGGTGTATGTTGATATCGATCCTGCCGGGGTCGGTCTCGAAATAGATGAAGTAGGAGGGTACCGCTTCGGGCGGCAGCAGTTTCTGGTAAGCTTCGGTGACGGCCTTGTGGAAGTAGGGATGCTTCATGAAGCGACCGTTGGTGAAGAAAAACTGTTCTCCGAATGTTTTTTTGGCAAATTCGGGTTTCCCGACAAAACCTCTGATATTCACGAGAGAGGTATCCGTTTCCAGGGGGATGAGATGGGCGTTGGCTTTTTTCCCGAAGACGCCGGTGATGCGTTGCCGCAGGTTGGCCACGGCCGGCAGGTGGTAGATATCGGTCTCGTTGTGGCGCAGACGGAAAGCGATGTGGGGATGGGTGAGGACGATGCGCTGGAATTCGGTGATGATATGTTTGAGCTCGGTGTTGTTGGTCTTAAGGAATTTTCTCCGTGCCGGGATGTTGAAGAAGAGGTTTTTCACCGAGAAGCTGCTGCCGTCGGGGCAGGCCACGGGTTGCTGGCTCTCGACGCGTGATCCGGCGATGATGATATGGGTCCCCAGCTCGTCCTCTTTTCTTTTGGTGCGCAGCTCTACCTGTGCCACGGCGGCTATGGAGGCGAGGGCCTCGCCGCGGAAGCCCATGGTGCGTATGGCGAAGAGGTCTTCTGCTTTCCGGATCTTGGAGGTGGCATGACGTTCGAAGGCCAGGCGGGCGTCGGTCTCCGACATGCCACAGCCGTCGTCGGTGACACGGATCAGGTCTTTGCCGGCCTGGGTAACCTCAACGGTGACGGAAGAGGCGCCCGCGTCCAGCGCATTCTCCATCAGCTCCTTGACCACGGAGGCGGGACGTTGTATGACCTCCCCCGCCGCGATCTGGTTGGCAACTGAATCGGGCAATAAACGGATGATATCTGACATCAGTGCTCCTTGTTTATCAGAAAAAAAGGAACCATGCCAGCCAGACGAGCAATGCCAGGATGACCACCAGCATCAGGTTCGAGGAGCGCTCACGCTTGCGCAGCTTACGGCGGAAATAGCTTGTCATGGTCCCCCGCTGTATGCGACGTACGTAATTGTTATCATCCTCACTGGTAAGACCCAGCTCCTGCTGGATCATGGCTATGCGCTGCTGCAGGGCTTCTTTCTCCGGATCATAATACCGGGGAATGAAATGAAACCTTTTGGGCTTGCTTGTCTGAAAAAATGAAGGTAATGAAGACATCTCTTTTTACGCTGTTCTTTCCTCACAAAGATACAAAAAAGCCCTCACATGAGGGCTTTTTTCTTATTCTTCTTCGCCGACTTCATCCTGTTTGAAGCGGCCCATATCGCTGAGCCCCGAGGCCGCTATGAAAGCGGCATTTGCTTTGTTCTCCGAACGGGCGTTGCGCAGGAAGACCTCCAGGGATTTCCAGAAACGGGATTCCCTGTTGGTGTCGAGCAGGAGGAGATAGCCCATGATGATGTTGCCGGCCATCTCTATGAGGCGCCGTCCGTGGAAGTCGACGAACTCTTTGTCTTCGGTCTCCTGTACCTTCATCAGGGCCTGTTCGAACTCCTCGGTCATGGCGACGAGGGTGCGGCGGTAGGTGTGCAGTTCCGGTTTCAGGGGAGTTTCTTCATATTCCCTGATCTGTTTGAGGTAGGTGCCTTTGGCCAGGCCGGTGAGGGCGGCCACCACCTGCAGCTGGGTAGTCCCTTCATAGATGGAGGTGATACGGGCATCGCGGTAGATCCGTTCGATGGGATAATCTTTCATGAACCCGGAGCCTCCGTGGATCTGCAGGGAGTCGTAAGCGATGCGGTTACACACCTCCGAGGCAAGGCCTTTGGCCAGCGGGGTGTAAGCATCAGCCAGCATTTGGTATTTCTTCATCTCCTGGCGTTCTTCTTTCTCGAGGGAGCGTTCGTTGGAGATGTGGAAATAGGCTTTGTACATGTCCACGAAACGGGAGGTCTCGTAGAGCAGGCTGCGGGCAGCGTCCAGTTTGGCCTTCATGACCGAGAGCATCTCGTAAACGGCGGGGAACTCGATGATGGCTTTGCCGAACTGTTTTCTTTCTTTGGCATATTCCAGTGCTTCGCGCCAGGCTGCCTCGGCGATGCCCACGCTCTGGGCGGCGATCCCCAGGCGGGCGCCGTTCATCAGCGACATGACATAACGGATCAGGCCCATGCGGCGGGAGCCTACCAGCTCGGCCGGCACGTTGCGGTACACCAGCTCGCAGGTGGGCGAGCCGATGATGCCCAGCTTGTGCTCTATGCGGCGTACCTTGATGGCCTGGTGGGCTTTGTTGTCATAGACGAACATGGAGAGGCCGCGGCCGTCCTTGGTGCCCTCTTCCGAACGGGCCAGCACCAGCGAGATATCGCCGTCGCCGTTGGTGATGAAACGTTTCACACCGTTGAGGAACCACTGCTTTTTCTTCTCATCGTACGTGGCTTTCAGCATCACCGACTGCAGGTCGGAGCCGGCATCGGGTTCGGTAAGGGCCATCGAGCCGGTCTCACCGTTACAGAAACGGGGCAGGTATTTTTCTTTCTGCTCTTCGTCGGCGAACTCGTGGATGGTCTCGGCACAGTCCTGCAGTCCCCAGATGTTGACAAAAGCAGCATCGGCGCGGGAGACCATGTCAGCGGCCATGGTATAGGGTACAATGGAGAAGTTCAGTCCTCCGTACTTGCGCGGCAGGGTGATGCCCATCAGGCCGGCCTTGCGTATAGCGTCGAGGTTCTCCTCGGTGCCTTTGGCATAGACGACCCGGTCGTTTTCGACGTGCGGGCCCTCCTGATCGATATCCTCAGCATTGGGAGCGATGATCTCCCCGCAGATCTCCCCGATGACATCCAGCACCTTCCCGTAACTGTCCATGGTATCTTCAAAATCCACCGGAGCATAGTCAAACTTGTCCTTGTCCTCGAAATTCCGCTCTTTGAGCTCAACGATCTTCTTCATCAAAGGATGGTTGAGATGGAATTTCAGATCGGGGTTGTCGGTGAAAAAATTAGCCATTGTCCTGTTGTTTTTAGAAATTATCGTATAAAGTGCCGGTGGTTATTTGGAATTCTCCTTGTAATATTTGATCATCTTCGGTACCACGCTTTCGATCTCGCCGATGATGGCATAGTCGGCGATCTGGTTGATGGGAGCGTTGGGGTCGTTGTTCACCGAGATGATCATGGCCGATTCCTGCATGCCGGCGAGGTGCTGTACCTGTCCGGATATGCCGCAGGCGATGTAGAGCTTGGGCCGTACGGTGACGCCTGTCTGGCCTATCTGGCGGTCATGGTCGGCGAAGCCGGCGTCGACGGCAGCCCTTGAGGCCCCCACTTCAGCGCCTATGACCTCTGCCAGCTCGTAGAGCAGGTCGAAGTTTTCCCGTGAGCCCACGCCGTATCCGCCGGAGACGATCACGGAGGCGCCCTTGAGGTCGATCTTCGACTCTTCCATGTGGCGTTCCAGCACCTTCACCACCATATCGCCGGGTTGGATATACTTGTCCACATCCACCTTTTTCACCTCTCCCTTTCGGGGTTCCCGGCATTTTTCTTTTTTCATCACCCCTTCTCGCACGGTAGCCATCTGGGGCTTGTTCTCCGGGTTGATGATGGTGGCGATGATATTCCCCCCGAAAGCAGGCCGTATCTGCAGGAGGAGGTTTTTATAGGTCTTTCCCTTTTTCTTGTCGGTGTGTTCCCCTATCTCCAGGGCCGTACAGTCGGCGGTGAGGCCGCTGTGGAGAGCGGAGGAGACGCGGGGTCCCAGGTCGCGGCCGAAGCTGGTGGCGCCGAGAAGGGCTATCTGCGGCTTTTCCTGTTCGAAAAGGCCTTTGGCGATGCTGGTATAGGGCAGGGAGGTATAGTGTTCCAGGCGTTTGTCATCGGCCAGCCATACCGTGTCGGCCCCATAGGCGAAAAGCTCTTTTTCGACACCTTTCAGGCCGTGTCCCATGACGAGGGCTTCCACGCTGCAGCCCAGCTCACCGGCCAGTTTGCGCCCCTTGGTGATCAGCTCCAGGCTGATGTCGGCGACGTGGCCGTTGTCCATTTCACATATAACGAATAGATTGTTCACTTTCTCGCGTTTTTGAGGTTATTGACAAAAGGCGGTTAACCCAGGGTATGGTTGGTGATCAGCTCCTTCATGAGCCAGTTGATGTCCGGGTCGCTGTCCTGCAGCACCTTGGCTTCCTTGGCCTGAAAGACCACGTTCTCGATCTTCTTCACCTTGGTGGGCGAGCCGGAGAGGCCCAGCTGGGCAGGGTCGGCGTCGATGTCGGTGACGTTCCACTCGGGCAGGTTCAGGAAAGGCCGGTCGTCGTAAATGGAGATATAGTCTTCGGAGATATCCTGCCGCTCACTGAGGGTGGTAGCCCTTTTGTATTTCATGATCAGTTTGGCATTGCGGGGACGACAGGCGGGTGCCGAGCCGGTGACGGTGATCAGCAGGGGCGTGGGAGCTTCAACGATCTCCACCCCTTTCTCGAGGCGTCTTTTGACGGTCACCTTTTCTTTTTTGATCTCCAGGATCTCTTCGGCATAGGAGACCTGGGCGATCTTCAGCTTTTCAGCCACCTGGGGTCCCACCTGTGCAGTGTCGCCGTCGATAGCCTGCCTGCCGGCCAGGATCAGGTCAAAGTCGCCTATTTTCAGGATAGCCCGGGAAAGAGCGTAAGAGGTAGCCAGGGTGTCGGAGCCGGCAAAAGCCCGGTCGGTGAGGAGGTACCCGTCGTCGGCACCGCGGTAGAGACCTTCCCGTATGATCTCGGCAGCACGCGGCGGGCCCATGGTCAGCATGGTGACGTGGCTGCCCGGAAAACGGTCTTTGATACGGAGGGCCTGCTCCAGGGCATTGAGATCTTCCGGATTGAAAATGGCCGGCAGAACCGCCCTGTTAACGGTGCCGTCGGCTTTCATGGCATCCTTGCCCACGTTGCGGGTGTCGGGCACCTGCTTGGCCAGTACGATGATCCTGTAACTCTTCTTCATAGGTGAAATATTTTGTCCGGCAAAGATAAAGGATTTTCAGAACTGACAAAAGGGGAGGAAGGATGAAGTCCGCCTTCGTCCTGCCCTTCGGTAAGATCCCGGTCACCGGGATCACTCAGGGATCGGGGACTACGGCGGACAAAGGATGAAGGATGAATGATGAAGGGCGAACGGAAGAGGAAGGATGAAGGACGATTGATGAATGATGAACGGAGGAGGAGAAGAAGGTTGAAGGTTGATTGGCGAAGGGCGGACGAAGGATGAAAGAGGAAATGGTTAACTTTGCCGGGATTTTTCAGGAGAGCATGAAAGAGAGGACCAAAGGATATTTACTGGCGGTAGTGGCCACGCTGGCCATGGCCAATGTGTACATCTTCAGTAAGGCGGCGCTGAACGAGATCCATCTCATCCAGTTCGGAGTGTACTGGTACATGCTGGGGATATCCTGGCTGCTGATCTATCTGGCTTTGCGGGGTCAGCTGGGCATGCTGAAACAGATCCCGCGCAACCAGTGGGGGCAGCTGGCCCTCATTGGGCTGCTGGAGCTGGGGGGCACGGTCTTTTTCTTCCTGGCCATACAGAAGATGGAGAACCCGGCGATGGTTTCTTTCCTGGGCAATCTGACGCCACTGCTGATCACTCTGCTGGGGGTCATGTTGCTTCATGAACGGTATGTTCCCATAGAGATCCTGGGCATTGTCCTGACGCTGGGCGGCGCCTTCCTGATCAGCTACCAGCGGCCGGGCGAAGGGGCCGGCTGGCTGCGCAAAGGAGCTGAATGGGTATTCCTTTCGTCCACGTTGTATTCGGTGGCTTTTGTGATGGCCAAACATTCCATTGCCCGCCTCAATCCTTTTGTGCTCACCCTCAACAGACTGGTCTATTTATGGACATTCTCGGTGGGGGCATTGCTGATCACGGGCATGTCGCTGGTCATCCCCGGCAAAGCGCTCCTGAACATTGTTCTGGGCTCTTTCCTGGGTCCTTTCCTCACGGCCCTGACCAACTATTCGGCCATCCGCTACCTGGAGGCCTCCCGTACCTCCATCATCACCAGCTCCAAAGGCTTTTTTGTGCTGGCCGGAGCTTTCTTTTATTTCGGAATGGTCCCTGCCTCCTGGCAGATCTGGGGCGGTGTGCTCACCGTAACAGGCGTGATACTGATCACCCTGGGGAAACAGATGCTGAAGAAACGATGAATGTCGAATGTCGAATGATGAATGGTGATATTACTCAGTGTAGTTTCTTATTGATAAATTCGTCCAGTACCTGTTCGAGGGTGGGATCGCCTATCTCCTGGAGGTCGTAGTACACCCGTGTGGTCGGTTTGTTGATATTGATGATGCGGTTCAGGTCGATGGGCGTCCCGATGATCACGGCATCACAGTCGGTGTTGTTGATGGTCTTTTCCAGGTCGTGCAGTTGTTCTTCGCCGTAGCCCATGGCCGGCAGCAGGGTGCCGATGGAGGGATAGATACGGAAGGTGTCCTGCAGTTTCCCCTGGAGGAAGGGACGGGGATCCACCAACTCCGATGCACCGTATTTTTGGGCGGCCACCACGCCGGCGCCCAGCTTCATCCCGCCGTGGGTGAGAGTGGGACCGTCTTCTATGGCCAGCACCCGTTTGCCGCGGATCACCTGCGGATCGTCCACCCGGATGGGAGAGGCTGCGTCGATCACGGTGGCGTCCGGTGCCAGACGGGCGATGTTCTCGCGGAGCAGTTGTACCTTGTCCGGAGCAGCGGTGTCCAGTTTGTTGATGACCACCACATCGGCCATGCGCAGGGTCACCTCGCCGGGATAGTAACTGGTCTCATGACCGGCACGGTGTGGGTCGGTGACGGTGATAGCCAGGTCGGGACGGTAAAAGGGAAAGTCGTTGTTACCTCCATCCCAGAGGATCACGTCGCAACCATCGGGATCCTGCTCGGCTGCCCGCAGGATGGCCTCGTAATCCACACCCGCATAGATGACGTTGCCCCGGACAATGTGCGGCTCATACTCTTCCATCTCCTCAATGGTGCAATGATGCTTCGCGAGGTCTTCCAGCCTGGCGAAACGCTGCACTTTCTGGGCCATCAGATCGCCGTATGGCATGGGATGGCGTATGGCCACCACTTTCAACCCTTTTTTCATCAGGATCTCTATGACGCGCCGGGAGGTCTGGCTCTTGCCACAGCCGGTACGTACCGCTCCCACAGAGATCACGGGTTTGGTGCTTCTCAGCATGGTATCATCCGGCCCCAGCAACATGAAAGAAGCTCCTGCAGCATTCACAATGGCACTCACCTGCATCACTTTTGTGTAAGGTACATCACTGTACGAGAAAACACAATCGGTAACCCCGTGCTCTTTGATCAGTTGCGGCAGGTCCTGCTCAGCATATATCGGGATCCCCTGCGGATACAACGAACCGGCCAGTCCGGCCGGATAAACACGTCCTTCAATGTCGGGGATCTGGGCAGCCGTGAAAGCCACCACCTCGTAATGATCGTTGTCCCTGAAAAAAGTGTTGAAATTGTGAAAATCCCTGCCGGCAGCGCCGATGATGATAACTTTTCTTTTTCCCATGATCTGTTGATTTTTTATGACTCAAATTATACGATAATTGCATAAAAATACGTTCTTTCATGGAGAATTAAAAGTTTTTGGTACATGTTTTTGATCATGTATAAAACGGCAGTGTCATTTAAGTGGAGGTCAATGTGTTTTATAACATTAGCGGAAAAGACTAAAATTTAAAATAATAGCAACCCTTTTGGCATAATTTTCGTCTGTATAATAAAGAATTGATTTTTCATGAATTATCTGGCGCATACTTTTTTATCCGGTGATTCTGACGAGGTCAGGATCGGGAATTTCATTGGCGATTATGTTAAGGGGAGTGATTTCAAATTCTATTCCGAAGGGATCAGGAAAGGGATCATTCTGCATCGTCATATAGATTCCTTCACCGATACACATCCGGTGGTGCGGGAGAGCATTGCCAGGCTTGTGCCGGTGTACCACAAGTATGCGGGGGTGATCATCGATATCTTCTATGATCATTTTCTTTCGGTCAACTGGGATTTCATCAGTTCTGTTCCCCTGGCCGAGCTGGCGGAGCTTACCTACCACAACCTTCATGATCACTATGATATCCTTCCGGAGGCGATCAAGAAGGTGGTACCTTCCTTTATTTTCAACCGCTGGCTGGAAGCTTACAACACCATTGAGGGGATCGAGAGCGTTTTACAGAAGATGAGCGTGGTGACCTCCCTGCCTGACCTGACCGGTGAAGCCATCAGGTCGCTGGAGGAGAACTATGAAACTTATCAGAACGAGTTTTTTGCCTTCTTCCCTGATATTGTCCACTATGTGACGACCGCTTTTGATGTTCATCTTTACCTGAGTGAGAGTTTCCTTTATGAATATGAGGAAACTTACCGGAAAAGGGTATAGATAAGAACAGGTCAGAACGTCATTTCCAGCCGGTCGGCATCCAGTCTGATAAAAATAAACAGCAGGATCGTAAAGGCCCAGAGGGAGGATCCTCCGTAGCTGAAAAAGGGCAAAGGGATCCCTATGACGGGGAAAAGACCTATGGTCATGCCGATATTCACGAGTACATGAAAGCTGAACAGTGAGAAGACGGAATAGCCGTACACTCTGCTGAAAGCGGAGCGTTGCCGTTCGGCCAGGTAGAGGATGCGCATCAGGAAAAGGATATAGAAAGCGATCACCCCGAACGTTCCCAGGAATCCCCACTCCTCCCCCACGGTGCAGAAGATAAAGTCGGTGCTCTGTTCCGGCACGAAGTTGAACTTGGTCTGTGTGCCGCGCAGGAAGCCTTTGCCGGTAAATCCGCCGGAGCCGATGGCTATTTTCGACTGGTTGACGTTGTAGCCGCTGCCATAGGGATCCGATTCGATGCCGAGCACGATATTGATGCGGGTGCGCTGGTGGGGCTCCAGGATGTTGTTGAAGACATAGTTCACCGAGAAAGTGAAGAGCATGGCCAGGATGAGCACGCCGTAGAGGATGGCTGTACGTACCAGTTTCAGGCGATAGATGAAAGGCAGGAGGATCACTGTCCCTGCCAGGAGGGACAGGAAGATGACCGTATAGAGCGATATCCCTTTGTGCAGCAGGGTCATCCCCAGCCAGAGGATCCCTCCCGTAGCAACCAGGATCACGGCTCCTTTGACGGTGAGGAGAGGTTTCTTCTCCACCAGAAGATGGATCAGCAGGGCCAGACCCAGCAAGATGCCCAGCACGATGGTCTTGTCCACGATCAGGGTGATGATGAAAAGAACGATGAACAGGAATCCGATGAGCAGCACCTCGGCGCGCAGGCCTTCCCGGTAAAGGACCAGGATAAAGGCAATGAAGACGAAGGCGGATCCCATGTCGGGTTGCAGCATGATCAGCGCTGCCGGAGCGATGATGATCAGCGAGGCCTTCACCAGGTCACGGAAATGTTCGAGCGTCACATTGTACTCGCTGAGGTAACGGGCCAGGACCAGTGCCGTGGCCACTTTGGCAAATTCGGAGGGTTGTATGTGCACCCCTGCCACCGAGATCCAGGAGGTGGACCCGTGGATGGTGGCGCCGATCACCAGGACCATCACCAGCAACAAAAGGGATAACAGGTAGAGAGGCCAGGCGAAGAAATAGTAAAAACGGGGATGCAGCGCGAGGATGACGGTCGCGATCACAAGGGTCAGGAGGATCCAGTAGAACTGCTTCCCGTAGCGCATGGAGAAATCGAACAGGCGCGGATGTGCCTCATTGTAGGCTGAAGAATAGATGTTGATCAGCCCGAAGGTCACCAGCAGGAGGTACATCAGCACCGTCAGCCAGTCGATCCTGCCAAGGATATTATTTCTGCTTCTCTCCATGTATCAGATCGGTTTTCCTGATATAATCCTCCAGCCACGTACGGGTGATCTTCCCCTTCAGATATTTTTCGATCATCAGGGAAGCGATGGGTGCAGCATAGGTAGCGCCGAAGCCGCCGTTTTCCACATACACGCTGATAGCTATGCGGGGGGTGTCTTTCGGGGCGAAGGCCATGAAGATGGAATGGTCCTTGCCGTGGGGGTTCTGGGCGGTGCCTGTTTTGCCGCATACACGTATATCGGGGATGTGGGCGATGCGGGCCGTGGATCCGCTTCCCGGCTCCCCGTTGACCACGCGGTCCATCCCTTCCACAGCGATGTCAAAATATTTCCGGTCGATGCCTACCAGGTGTTCCTCCCGGAACCGTCTGTTGATGGAGTCCCTGCCCTCTATCTCTTTCACCACATGCGGGGTGAGATAATATCCTCTGTTGGCCACCGTGGCGGCGAGGTTGGCCATCTGCAGGGGGGTGAAGCCCAGCTCTCCCTGGCCGATGGCCATGGAGATCAGGGTGAGCGAGCTCCAGCCGTTCTTGTGGTAATACCGGTCGTAATAAGATGTGTCGGGCAGGTAACCGCTCAGCTCGTTGGGCAGGTCTATGCCCAGGGGATGACCGAACCCGAACATCTCGAGATGATGTTTCCAGTTCTCAAAGGACTGATAGATGGTGGGGAATTTGGGATCGTCGAGGATATTGCGGAAGACATTGCAGAAATAAGCGTTACAGGAGATCTGGATGGCTTCGACAAGGTTGAGGGGGGAGCGGTGGATGTGACATCCTACATGCACCCCGGCAGCATAATAGCCGGCATGGCATTCATATTTATAAGAAGGATAGAGCACTTTCTCCTGCAGTCCGATGAGGGCGTTGACCACCTTAAAGGTGGACCCGGGGGGGTAGCTGGCCATGATAGCCCTGTTGAAGAGGGGCTTGAGGGTGTCCTGCACCAGGGCCGGGAAATATGTCCGCCGGTTGCGTCCCACCAGCAGCTCGGGATCATATCCGGGCGAGGAGACCATGCAGAGCACCTCGCCGGTAGCGGGTTCCAGGGCCACGATGCTGCCCACTTTGTTGTTCATCAGGTATTCCCCGTATGCCTGGAGGCCTGCATCGAACGATGCCGTCAGGTTGGCGCCCACTACCGCTGCCGTATCGTAACGGCCGTGACGGTACGATCCTTTGATACGGTTATGCACATCCACCAGATAGATCTTCACCCCTTTCCGGCCACGCAGTTCTTTCTCATAGGAACGTTCTATGCCGCTGATGCCGATATAGTCTCCCATCTTATAATAAGGATCTTTTTGGATGGTCTTCTCGGTCACCTCCCCGACATATCCCAGCATGTGGGCGGCCAGGTGCCGGTTGTAGTAGCGCAGCGTACGGGGCTGCACATAAAAACCCGGGTACTTGTACATTTTCTCTGACAGCCGGGCGTAGGTGACGGCGGGGATCTGTTTCACCAGGATGGAAGCTTTCAGCCGGGAGTAAACTGTCGCCTTCCGGAGCCCTTCGCGGATATCTTTTTCCGGCACCTCCAGGAGAGCGGAGAATTCTGCCGTATCGAAAGACTCCACCTGTGAAGGGATGACCATCAGGTCATAGGCCGCCTCGTTGGAGACGATCAGGGTATGGTTCCGGTCGTAGATAAGTCCCCGTGCCGGATACTGGGTGATGTGGCGCAGCACATTGTTGGAGGCACTCAGCCGGTAAGATTTATCCAGCACCTGGATGGTCAGGAGTCGTACGATGTAGATCAACGCTATCAGGATCACCAGCCCTGCGACCACATATCTTCTGCCCGCATACTGACTCGTATCTTTCATTCGGTACGTGGTTTATGGACGAAGAACTGGCTGAGGACCACCAGGAGAAGGGTGAAGGCCGAGCTGACGATCACGCGCCAGAGGGTGGAGAAAAAATGATGGAAGGAGAACACTTCGAAGTAGAAGAGGAAGAAGTGATGGGCAAAGATGATCGTGGCGGAATATTTCAGGAACCACCCCAGCCCGTAGTCCGAAATACTGGGGCGTGTGTTGGACATATAGCCGTCACGGGGAGAGAAAAGTTTCAGGACCCCCGGCCGCAACCAGGCGGCAAAAACAGTGGCAGCGGTGTGGATACCGTAGGTATGCTCAAAAAGGTCGACGGTGAGACCCAGGACAAAAGCCAGGATGAGCAACAGCCATCCGGGGGTTTCAAAAGGCAGGATCAGCAGGAACAGGATGTACAGGAAAGGAACCGCATAACGGCTGAACTGTATGTTGTCCAGGATCAGTACCTGCACGAGGATGATCAGTATGAAAGCAAAGATATACCGCAAAAGAGAATTAATCATGGCTCTGCAGTTTTTTTTGTTCTTCCTTTTGCAGGTTACGTATCACGTCGACATAGGTCAGGTGGCGGAAGTCGGTGAAGAGTTTCACTTTGATCCTGTAGAAGCTCCCGTTCTCGACGGAGGCTTCCTCCACGGTACCCACGGGGATCCCCTCGGGGAAGATGGCCGAATAGCCGCTGGTGACGATGGTGTCCCCTTTGGCGACATTCACATGGTAAGGGATCTCGTTGAGGATAACGGTACGGTAATCACTCCCGTCCCAGGAAATGGTGCCGAAATAGTTGTTCTTTTTCAGCTTGGCGCTCACGTGGAAGTTGAGGTTGATCACCGAGAGGACGGACGTATAGTTGCGGGTGACGCCGTTGGTGACCCCTACGATACCTTCGGAGCAGACCACGCCCATCTCGGGCTGAATCCCCTGGTCGCTGCCTTTGTCGAGGCTCAGGTAGTTGTGCATGCGGGTGACGGTGTTGCTGATCACACGCGCCGAGGTAAAGAAATATTTTTGGCGGTGCAGCGTATCGTTCTCACCGAAAAAGAAAAGCTCATCCGAGCGGTACACCCGTTGCAGCTGGTTCTTGAGGATGGTGTTCTCCAGCGACAGCTTGCGGTTGGTCTCCACCAGGTTGAAATAATCGGAGAAGGAGCTGATCGATTCGTTGAAAAAAGCCGAGATGTTCTCGGTGAAGGCCACGAACCCTGCTTTCTGGTACAGGTTGTACCGTATGCCCATGGAGGTTGCGATTCCTTCCAGCAGGATAAAGAGAAGGAAGAAGTGGTACTTATATATCAGGTTGAGCAGGTTTTTCATTCACCGGCGCCTCATTTTTTGATCATCTCATCAGGAATGAAAATTTATCCACATTCTTCAGGGCTATGCCTGTCCCGCGGGCCACGGCGTGGAGGGGATCTTCGGCGATGTGGAAAGGTATGTTGATCTTGTCGGTGAGTCGCCGGGCCAGTCCTCTCAGCAGGGCTCCTCCGCCGGCCAGGTAAATACCGTGGGAGACGATATCCGCGTAGAGCTCGGGGGGAGTCTGTTCGAGGACGCCGAGGATGGCCGTTTCGATCTTGGAGATCGACTTGTCGAGACAGTGGGCGATCTCCTGGTAGGAGACGGGCACCTCGATGGGCAGGGCGGTCATCAGGTTGGGTCCCCGCACGACAAAATCGTTGGGCGGTTCGTCGAGATCGGGCAGGGCCGATCCCACCTGTATCTTGATATCTTCGGCGGTGCGCTCACCCACCTTGATGTTGTGCTGATGACGCATATAGGCTTGTATGTCGGCGGTGAAGCCGTCGCCGGCCACACGTATCGATTTGTTGGTGACGATGCCGCCGAGGGCGATGACGGCGATCTCGGTGGTGCCGCCGCCGATATCGACGACCATGCTTCCTTCGGGGAGCACCGAGGTGGAGATACGTGCGGTACGCGACTCCTCCGAGCATGCCGGCGGCCGCGACGTATATATGATCTATGAGCCCATGGCCGCCGCCATCGGTATAGGCATCGACGTGGAAGCCCCCGAAGGAAGCATGGTCGTCGATATCGGCGGCGGCACCACCGAGATAGCTGTCATCGCCCTCGGCGGCATCGTCACCAACAAATCGATACGTG
>WFRO01000323.1 GCA_015486475.1 Bacteroidales bacterium | reverse complement strand
TATGACCCCGGGCCGGCAGCGGCCTATGCCTATGACGGCATCAATGTGATCATCGAGGCAGTACGAAAGGCCGGTACGAACCGCAACAGGATCATCGGTTATCTTTCCGGGATCCGGTATGAAGGAGTGACGGGAGAGATCCGCTTTGATGACAAAGGGAACAGGCGGGAACAGCCAGGATTGATGATCATAAGGAACGGCAAGCCCGCGTCTTTTTAGACGCTTTGGAAGAATTTTTTTATCTTCGGATATTGTTTTGACCCGACCGCAACGGAAAGATTTAAACTACACAGAATGAACATCAAATATATTTTATCAGGGATCGTCGTTCTTTCTCTCCTTATTTCAGGAGGATGTAAGCAGCATAAGACATCACAGCAGGCTTCCCCTGAGGAGATCACCTCCACCAAGTCGCTGGGACTGGCTTATCTCGAAGAGAACAAGCTGGACCAGGCAGAGGCTGAATTCAGGAAGCTTACCGAACTTGCCCCTGATGAGGTTTCCGGATATGCCAACCTCGGGCTGGTTTATCTGAGGATGGGGAAATATCAGGAGGCAGAGCAATGGCTGCTAAAGGCCGTTAAAATGGATCCGAAGAACCCGGATATCCTGTTGATCCTGGCCAAAACCTATGAGCTGAGCGATCAGCGGGACAAAGCTATCGCCACCCTGGAAAGATCCCTGAAAAATGCTCCGGACCATCTCAAGTCATTGTATGCCTTAACGGAACTGTACTCCTCCTCCAACGACAAGGAGTCGCTGAAAAAACGGTATCAGTACACCAAAAAGATGGTTAAGATAGACCCGGCCAATATCGTGCCCCGTCTCAACCTGATCGGGATCCTGATACAGGAAGATCAGCCGGATGAAGCATTGGCCCAGATGGAAGAATTGCGCAAAGTCTTTCCGGAGTTCCCGAAAGAGGCAAATGAATATTACAACAAGACCCTCAAAGCCTTGCAGGAGAAGAAAACGAAGGAAGCAGCCTCTCCCTTTATGATCTTCCACAATTATCTTAAGGTCACTCCCGTGTATCAGGCAGGCATCCTGAAACTAAAAGGACCGCAGGGATTTATCGGGTCGCCGGTTATTACATTCGACACGAACAAAAAGATCACCCAGGTCACAGACTGGAAAAGCGTACTGGCTGCCATTCATTTCCCGGATGTCACCACCTCCGCATGGGAGAACGTTCCGCATTTTCCGGAACAGTCTCATTCCGGGGAAGCGATCGCAGGGTTTACCTCCCTTGCCGTCAGCGATTATGACGGGGATGGTGACAACGACCTGTACGTGGCCTGGTATGATAACGCTGCCCGGGCGTGGAAGCATGCGCTGCTCAACAATGACTGGGGAAAATTCCATGATGTTTCCAAAGAAGCCGGGATCGCTCATGAAGGGGAAGAATATGACGCCATTTTTGCCGATTACAACAACGACGGTTACCTCGATCTGTATATTGTAAGGAAAGGCAAAAACATCCTGTACAAAAACACCGGCCAGGGCACTTTTGAAGATGTAACGGATAAGGCAGGTGTGGGGGATCCGGAGCAGGGCAACCGGGCTCTGTTCTTCGATTATGATCACGACGGCGACCTGGATCTCTATATTCTCCGGCCCGGCACGAACCTCCTGTACCGCAACAATGCCGACGGCACCTTCTCCGACCAGACACAGGCATCCGGTCTGGCAGGAGGCATGGTAAACAGCCGCAATGCCGCTTTCGGAGATTTTGATGACGACGGCGACATTGACCTGTTCGTGGTGAACGGCAATGGATCGAACATCCTCTTTTCCAATCAACGGCAGGGACATTTCAAAGATATCACGGCATCCTGCGGACTGAAAAGCTCCGGCGGATCCACATCGGTGACTGCCGGAGATTACAACAATGACGGTTTCCCTGATCTTTTCATCTCATCCTCCCTGCCGGGACAGTCGGGGCTCTGGTTGAACGACGGGACCGGTCATTTCAAAAAAGATACGGGATCCAAAGATATAAACCGCCTCTTGCAGAAGTTCAAAGTGCTGGATGCTTCTTTCCTGGATATTGACAACGACGGGTTCCTGGACCTTCTGACAGCAGGTGTTCCCCAGGAAGGTACAGGCAACGGGGTTCTTCTTTTCCACAACGATGCCTCCGGACATCTTTTTATCACCCAAAACATCCTTCCGGAAAAGATCACCACGGGGCGCAGGATCGCCACTTTTGATTACAATGAGGACGGGGATATGGATGTATTGCTTACCGGTGCTTACGGCAACCTGCATCTGCTACGTAATGACGGTGGCAACAACCTGCATTTTCTCAAGATGAAGCTTGTGGGCCTCCGCACAGGCAGCGGCAAAAACAATTACTATGGCATTGGTGCCAAAATAGAGGTGAGGGCAGGCAATCTGTACCAGTCGGCGGTGGTCACCTCGCCCGAGGTGCTCTTCGGTCTGGGTTTTCACACCAAAGCCGATGTGATCCGCATCCTCTGGACCAACGGGGTCCCACAGAATATTTTCCTGCCGCAGACCGACCAGGACCTGATAGAAAAACAGGAGCTGAAAGGATCCTGTCCTTTCCTGTATGCCTGGGACGGGAAAGAATTTGAATTTGTCAAGGATATCATGTGGCGAAGCGCCCTGGGGATGCCCCTGGGGATCATGGGAGAAGACAAGACCACGAAATATGCCAGTTCTGCCCCCTCGGTCGATTACATCAAGATCCCGGGCAATATGCTGAGGCCCAGGGATAACAAATATGAGATCCGCATCACCGACGAGCTGTGGGAAAGCATCTATTTTGACAAGGTACGTCTCATCGCCGTGGACCATCCGGACAGTGTGGATATCTTCGTCGACGAAAGGTTCATGCCTTCTCCCCTGCCGGGATACAAACTGTACGAAACCACAGAGCAACGCCTTCCTGTTGCTGCCACGGACGATGACGGGGAAGATCTCCTGCCCCTCCTCTCCCGCAAGGATGATAAATATGTCTCCAACATGACCCCCACACAATACCAGGGCATCATGGAGATGCACGATCTCATCCTGACCTTGGGCAAAGTGGACAAGAACAAGCGGCTGGTGCTTTTCCTCAACGGATGGATATTCCCTTCGGATGCGAGCATCAATGCTGCCATTGCCCAGTCCGGGAAAATAAAGCTGGTATCCCCTTATCTGCAGGTGATGGACCCCTCGGGCCACTGGATCACCATCGACAAAAACCTGAGCTTCCCCATGGGCAAGGACAAGACCATCGTGGAAGACCTCACCGGCAGGATCCCTGCGTCGGTTACGACGGTGAAATTACGGATCCGTACCAACATGCAGATCTACTGGGACCACATCTTTTACACCAACAGCAATACGGATGTGCCGGTCCGCACTACAGAGATGCAGGCCTCCTCGGCCCGGCTCCATTACAGGGGTTTCTCCCGTCCTTACCGGAAAGGTGGCCGTTACGGACCCCACTGGTTCGATTACAGCCAGGTAACCACAGGGCAGAAATGGCGGGACCTCACGGGCACCTATACCCGGTACGGGGATGTCCTGCCGTTGCTTACGGAAGCGGACGATAAATACATCATCAAGAATGCGGGAGATGAAACGATCATCGATTTTGATGCGGGCAGTCTGCCTGCTTTACCTGCCAGTTGGAAAAGGGATTTCCTGATCCACAGTGTGGGATGGGTGAAGGACGGCGATCTGAACACAGCTACGGGACAGACCGTGGCCCCCCTCCCCTTCCATGCCATGAAAAGCTATCCTTATGGAGCCAATGAGAGCTACCCTGCCGACAAAGCGCATCAGGATTACCTGAAGCAATACAATACACGCAAAGTGACAACGAGGGATTTCCGGAGGGTGCTGGCAACACAACACAAACGCCCTTAACCCCACGCACCCCCTCGGTCCCATAAAAAGGAATGATGCCTGCCTGCCGCAGGCAGGAATTTTGATTTCTGAATTCTGATTTCTGAATGGGTTTCACGCAGACGACGCAATCCTTCGATACGCCTGCGGCTACTCAGGAACCGTCCTTCGATACGCCTGCGGCTACTCAGGAACCTCCTTCGATACGCCTGCGGCTACTCAGGGATCAGCGATGAGCGATGAGAGATGAGAAATGAGCGGATGAGTAAGGAGTAGGCAGTAAGCAGTAAGCAGTGGGGAGCGATAAAGCGATGATGGGAAATGAGCGTAGAGCGTAGTGCATAGGGCAGATCCACCCAGCACCCCCGTCCGAACGGACGTTCGTCCCTGCCCGAATGGCTCGGTCAGGCGGGCGGGCAGTACCCAGTACCCAGCACCCAGCACCCAGTACCACCAACTCCACACTCCACACTCCAAATACTCCAAACTTATTGTGTGGTCAGGGGGGCGGGCAGGGCAAGTTTGGTATTGCCTCGTTTTATGGTTGACTGATACTATTTGGCGTTGACAGTAAACACTTTAGCGCGGGCCCTGTTGAAACCGGCAACGAGCAGGGGGTGTTCCCCGTCGAAGAAAAGCAATGACTGCACCATCCCCTGCAGAAGCAGCCCTGTACGGGTAGTGAGCTGCAGATCACAGACAGGCTTGCCGTTCCGGCTGAAGAGCACCTGTCCTTTGTTGGCATCAAAATACCCGGTGCTCACCTCGTAGGAATAATCATTGCCGGCGATGATCACATCCGGAAGACTGTCATGGTTAAGGTCGCGTATGATCATCTTTTTTATGGGTGATACCTGTGTGTAACG
>WFRO01000322.1 GCA_015486475.1 Bacteroidales bacterium | reverse complement strand
GTAGATCGGAGTTGATCATATAACTCAACACCCGGATCGCATACTGGGATGTCTTGGACAGGATCATTATATACTATAACGACATAGAATATAAACACAAATATAAATAATTATTATTTAATCAGATAAAAAAACAAAGCAAAATTTATGACCTGAATAAAATAAATTATATGATGTATGGGTGGAAAATAGGTATTTGGGGGCGTGGACAGGAGACGAAGAAGTTGATGAGTTGATAAGTTGAAGGGTTGAAGGGCGGGATTGATAAGTTGGTTAGAAATACCCGAACCAGATCACCGGGTTGCGTACCGGCATATTGCGGATCACCTCCGGGTTTTCCGGGAAATGTGAATATTTTGCCCAGAGAATGAACCATTCTTCCCTGTTGAATTCGATGGCGCCGAAAAGAAAAGCCGGCTGTGCCACAGGCCATTGATCCCAATACATGACATCCTTTGGATAAGGCCATTTTGCTTTGTTTTTTACGAAAGGAGCCATCCAGGCAATAGCTTTTTTGATGTTTTTCCCATCCGGTGTAGAGTAATTCCACAGGTCGTGATCAGGATCCGAGAGGATCAGGCAATTCATGGCCATGGCGTCCAGATTGAACAGGGAGTAGCCGTAGGGCTTGGTTCGTTTCAGTTCGCGGGGGAAGCTGCCGTCCGGAGCCATCTGGCCGGGAAGGATGTGATCCGTGAAGTTATTCCGGCAGAAAGCCAGCGTTCTCTTATCGCCGGAAAGGAGGGCATACAGGGCGGTCTGCATGTTCCAGCAGGTGCTGTGGTTGTTGGGATGGGTACTTTCTGCCTTGCCGAAGTCCGAGGTCATCAGCCAGCTCGTGAAACGGCCGAACCATGTTTTTATTTTTTTCAGATCACCGTCGGGGATGAGCCGGTATTCCTCCAGAACCCTTACCGACTGTGCTACCTCCATCAGGTGAATGCCGTCTATGATCCCTATGCTGCGGCCCGCATATCTGCCTTTGATCGCCTGGGCATAACGCAGGTCGGGGTTCATGCGGGTGCTGTCGGTGATGAACCAGGCCCTCAGATGAGGCAGTACCGCCCGGGCATACTTTTTATTGCCTGAGACCAGCCAGGCGGAGGTGAGGGTTCCTGTCAGGATACTGAAACGGATCAGTGCCTGCCGGTGTTTGTTAAAGTTATCCGGGTTGGACATCCCGTCCCTGCGGATGTAAGGCCCTCCGGGGTTCTGAGGATCAGGCCACCAGTAATCCCCTTCGGAGAAAAAGTCATGGATGCCTCCGGTACTGCGTTTGCAGGGGTAAGCAGTGATGGTCACAGGGGGCTGGAGGAGAAAGCTGTCGGCACGACTCAGAAGGTCTGTTTTCAGGATCTGCACAGCCTTCTGCTCATAAATTTTTCCTTCCGGTCCCGTATCAGGAGTCATGGCCGGCAAGACGAGGGCCGGAAAGATCCGGAAAAAGAAGATGATATGTAACTTACCCATCAGCATGCATTCAGGGGGTTGGGGAAGCATTTTCCTGCTGTGCCATCGGCGCCGGAATGCTGTCCCTGCGGATCAGGGATTCCAGAAAGTAGTAATCGGCATAAATGATGGGCACATCCACCTCGGAGTGTGCCGGGTAGCTGCCCGTGGAATGGTCGAGGATAAAACAACTTTTGGCCGTGTCCGGCATCATGTAGTTTTTTATGAGAGAGGTGAGGGTCTTCTCTGCTTTATCGTAGTAGTAGCCGGCGCTGTCACCTGTGTACAGGCTAAGTTCGTAGAGGGCTGAGCAGGTGATGGCCGCTGCCGAGGCATCGCGGGGCTGGTCCGGTGTGTGGGGAGCGTCATAGTCCCAGTAAGGCACCATGTCTTCCGGCAGATTGTGCAGGATGTACCCGGCGATGTGACGGGCCTGTGCCAGGTAAGCAGGTTTGCCGGTATAACGGTAACACATGGTAAAACCATAGAGTCCCCAGGCCTGGCCTCTGGCCCATGAGGATGAGTCGGAGAGCCCCTGGTGTGTGTTCCTGCTGATCACCTTGCCGGTCAGGGTGTCATAGTTGATCACATGCCATGAACTGTAGTCTTTCCGGAAATGGTTGCGCAGAGTGTGGTCGGCATGGGAAACGGCGATCTTGTAAAAAAGCGAATCCCCGCTCTCCCGGAAAGCCCAGAAAAGGAGCTCCAGGTTCATCATGTTGTCAATGATCACGGGATATTCCCAAAGATGTTTGTGATGGTCCCAGGAGCGGATGCAGCCTACAACAGGATTGTAACGGGTGGTCAGCGTCCTGGCACTTTCCAGCAGAATGGTCTTGTAGGCCTGGTCATGCGTAATACGGTAACCATTGCCATAGCTGGAGAACATCTTGAACCCCATGTCGTGTGTGGTATTGTTGTCTTTTTGTTTTTCCAGGATCTCCGTATGTTGCCGGGCAGGGGCGAGAAAACGGGGATCGTTGCTCAATTCGTAGGCAAACCACAGACATCCGGGATAAAAACCACTGGTCCAGTCGGAAGGGGGGACCAGAACCACATTCCCTTTACTGTCAAGGCTCCTGGGATTTTTATCCGCAGACCGGTAACAGGTGACGGATCTTAATAATTTTTTTTCAGCCTCTTTTTTTGCAGGAGAGATCGCAGGGTCCTGTGAGTTACAGGCCTGTAAAAGAATAAATACCAGTGGAAACAGTAATTTTAACATCTTGAATAAAGTTCTGTGCATTTCTTTGAGTAATTAACCGCTAAAATAGTTATTAAGTTGATAAGTTAGTGAGACTATGATTTGTTGAGGCGAAGCCGTGAAGAAATCGTAAAGTCGAACTCCTGTCTGTCGCCTGCCTGCCGCCTGCCTGCCGCCTGCCTGCCGGTAGGCAGGGTAGGCAGGGCAGACAGGAATCCCGGCTTGCCATCGGCCGCCAAGGCGTTTCCTGAGTAGCCTTAGGCGTATCGAAGGGAACCGACGGCGCTGCCGGGGTCGATGAGTTGAAAAGTTGAATAGTTTTTGGGAAGAACAATAGTTCACAGATGGGGGATATTGCAAAAAGCAGGAACATGCTTTTGGGTTCCCGCGAAAATTCGTATTTTACACTTCCGTTTTCCGAAACATCTTTCCTGTCATAAAATGAGAACCAAAAAGATCCTTCTTTTCTTTTCTGTTGTTTTCCTTGGGATAAATCTCACCGCCCGGGACTATCATGTCTCGGTCCGTGGAGATGATCATAATAAAGGCACTGCCGACCGTCCTTTCAGGACCATCTCCAAAGCCGCTTCCGTGGCTGTGG
>WFRO01000321.1 GCA_015486475.1 Bacteroidales bacterium | reverse complement strand
CTTTTATCCATGGTTTACGGGTTTTGATAATTTATTCCCGTAAAATAAGGAAAGATCTGCGAACAACAAAACAAAAAGGTGTAGAAGCGCTCGGGCCGGGGGCTTATTTCCGGTTGAACAGGGCCTTGATGATATAGCTGGCGATCTGCGGGTTCTCTTTCAGCCGGCGGGTGGAATAACCGAACCAATCTTTGCCGAAAGGTACATACACCCGCATGCGGTGGCCGTTGCGGAGGACCGAAGCCCTTCGCTCGGGGGTGACCCCAAAGAGCATCTGGAACTCATACTCCTCCCGTTTCAGATCGTGTTTTTGGATCAGCTTGTAAGACTCATCGATCAGGAAGGGGTCGTGTGTGGCGATCCCCACATAGAATCCATGGTCGAGCATATAATCCAGATCTTCCAGGTAATGCCGGTTGATCTCATCATGGTCTTTGTAGGCAATGCGGGCCGGTTCTACATAGATCCCCTTGCAAAGGCGGAAATTCAGAGGCGTTTCGGGCGTGTGCAACGGCGCCAGGGCCCGGATATCATCCATGGTGCGTTTCAGATAGGCCTGCAGCACCAGACCTACATTCTTCGGAAACTCTTTGTGTAATCTGCGGAAGAGCGTCAGCTCGCGGTCCACACATGATGAATCCTCCATATCGATCCGGACAAAATTACCATATCCGGCAGCTTTCCGGACGATCTCCCGGATATACCCGTAACAGGCTTCTTCATCCAGCAGCAATCCGAAGGAAGAAGGTTTTACCGAAAAGTTCCCGTCGATCTTCTCCTGCGTCAGCCGTTCGATCACCTCCAGGTATTCCTCTTTGTTCCTTTCAGCTTCACGCAGGTCTTCGATGAATTCCCCCAGCACGTCCAGGGTCACCATAATACCCTTTTTATTGAGCTCTTTGGAGGCACTCAGGGCATCGTCCAGCGACTCTCCTGCGATATATCTTTTGGAAAATGTCCAAATGAACTTCTTGGGAAAAAACGGTAAAACGGAAGCGATCAGTTTGTTGAACATGCCGGGTAGGGATTAATTATTTTTTTAAGTGTTCAAGATAATTATTTTTACAAAATAAAAACATTGGCGTGTGTATTGAATATGACCTTTGTCATTTGGGAACATATTCTCAAACATACTTTTTGTGTTGATAACCTGTTCATATAAATTTCAGGGTTTCCGTGCAACCCTGGAGGCACTTTTGTGGTCATCAAATTAAGCTGAAGAAATGTACACGGATGAAGATCTCATAAAGGGATGTATCAGGAAGGAGAGAGAAGCACAGAAGGCGCTGTATGAACGCTATGCCGACCGGTTACTTGGGATCTGCGCCCGTTATGCTGCGGATACGGCTGAGGCGGAGGACATCCTGCAGGAGGGATTTGTGAGGATCTTCATCCACATCGGGGATTTCTCGGCGAAAGGTTCATTATTTAACTGGATGCGTAAGGTCATGATCAATACGGCCATCACGATGTATCACAAGACCCTCAGGCATCGCTATCATCAGGAGATCGAGGCGGTGCAGGCCCCTGCCCGGGATGAAATGCCCGGCAGCAGTGACTTCACGCATGAGGAATTGCTGGCCGTGATCCGGAGTCTGCCGGAAGGGTATCGCATCATCTTCAACCTGTATGCCATAGAGGGTTTCAAGCACAGGGAGATCGCAGAGATGCTCGGCATTGATGTGAATACCAGCAAGTCGCAGTACTCGAGGGCCCGGAGATTTATCCGTAAAAAACTGGAAGATATCAGCAGGATCGCTGTTCCTGACGAGAAGAAAAAAGATGAGGAAGCGTGACGACATAGAAAGATTGTTCAGGGAGAAGTTCGAAGGTTACCGTATCACACCTTCGGAAGGGCTCTGGAGCCGTGTGGTCAGACGTCTGCGCCGGCAGGAGTTCCTGCATTTCTCTCCGGGCCGCTTCAATGTGTGGTACCTGGCAGGCCTGCTGACGGTGGGTGTTGTAGCTTATCTGGCGCTACAGGACCACCCTGCCGTCACCGGCAGCGTCACCCCTGCCGCACCCGTCGGGGTGATGCAGAACAGAGATCATCTGCAGGTCACCTCAGAGGAGAAAGTGGCAAAAGGAACGACAGAGAAAGAGCAAAGAGAGGAGCGTGAAAATTCAGGGAGTGAAGGTCATCCTGCAGCAGCAACACCGGTGCAGCACAAAACTGTCCAGGAAGCGGCCATCCCTGCTGAGCGACCTGCCTCCCCGGCACCAGCGCCCGGAAATGGAACGACGGCGAATGCTACAGGAT
>WFRO01000320.1 GCA_015486475.1 Bacteroidales bacterium | reverse complement strand
TTTCTCATGGAGGCGGTCATACGGGATGGAGCCGCGCCTGGATCATCAACTTTTACGACCGGCTCCAGATGGGAGATGAAGCGTATAAACATCTGCAGTTACTTTTTCAAAGGTCCACACTTTCAAACCTTTTCGATACCCATCCTCCTTTTCAGATAGACGGGAACTTCGGGGGGACGGCCGGGATCGCAGGGATGTTGCTGCAATCCTGGGGAGGAGAGATACGCATTCTCCCCGCCCTGCCGCAGGCCTGGGGTCAGGGGGAAGTGACCGGACTTAAAGCACGGGGAGATTATACGGTTGATATCGGATGGAAGGATCATCAGCCTGAAAAAGTGGTGATCCATTCCGGGAAAACAGGGAAGGTGACGGTCATTTACGGGGATAAAAAGATCATCCGGGAAATGAAGGCCGGGGAAAGTTATGATCTTACAAAAGAACTGACGGGAGAATAGATAATGATTGAATGATTGAATGAGTGAATGAATGAATGAATGAAAAAATATATAGGATCATGGTAATAAAAAATGAAAAGGCGATCCGGGAGGATCTCGGGGAGGGGGTGAGCCGGAAGATCCTGGCCCGGGGCGGGCAGATGATGATGGTGGAGGTCTGTTTTGAGAAGGGGGCCGTCGGGTATGTGCATACCCATCCCCATGAACAGGCGAGCTATATCCTGAAAGGTTCTTTTGAGGTGACCATCGATGGGAAAAAGGAAACCCTCTGTGCGGGAGATACTTTTTATGTACCTCCGGATGTGCCGCACGGCGTGCTGGCCCTGGAGGATGCGGCAATCCTGGATGTATTCACTCCCCAGAGGGAGGAGTTCCTGGAATGATCTTATGCTGTAATATTCTTAAGACAGGGAAAAAACAGAATGTGCATTCTGCCAATAACCCTTTATTCTCCCGGGATTTATCGGTGTGGTCAGGGTTGAACCATCCCGGGAACTCTGAATTTGTAATTCTAAAAAAAAATCAGGAAATTGTTGATACAAAAATCCGGAGGGTATCATGAAAACAAACTTCCTGAAGAACCCTGTTACGGCCTGTGTGTTGCTTTTTGTTTTAGCTTTTCCCGTGCCGGCTCAACAGAAGATCGCTCAGAGATCAGATAAGCCGGCGACAGTGGTCTTTACACGGGTGTATGAGCCTCGTGAGAAAGCATTCAGTTTACTGGTGCCCAGGGGCTGGCAGGAGGATGGGGGTATCTTCCGGGTAGATCCGGGGATGCAGGGAGGAGCAGCACAGTCCATTGCGGCAAAGTTGGACTTCTCAGTTAAAAAAGATGCGGCCGGAACGGTCATGATCCGCTGGCTGCCGGATGTGCTTTTTTTTGATAACAGGAACATGCCCGCAGCGGCCATGTTCCCGGTGGGTAGCAACTACAACGGGATGACTGTCTATCCTCTTGTGCCTGCTGCTGTTTTTTTACAACAGGTGGCTTTCCCGTATGCACATCCGCAGGTCACAGGTTTCCGTACGCTGGAAACGCACCCTGCAAAAAAACTGGCGCAGGGTTATCAGCAAAGGATCAATGCCATGATGCCCGGCCTGGGGTTCAGCTATGATGCGGCTGTGGTCACGGTCAGTTATCAGGAAGGTGGAATAGGTTTTGAGGAAAAACTGGTAGGGGTGATCGAGAACATGGGGCAACTGGGGGCCGGTATGTGGGGAAACAAAGGGACTTTCCTGATACGTGCTCCGGCCGGCAACTTCAGACAATGGGAGCCGGTATTCAGTATCATCCTGAACTCTGTCCGGTTGAACCCGCAATGGGTGGCCGGTGAGATACAGGGACAGATACAACGTGGTAAGATCATGTTACGTACACAGCAGGAAGTGCAAAAACTGGAAAGGGAGATGGTAGAGCATCAACAAAAAACCAATGCTGAGATACACAATGACATGTTCCTGACCCTGACCGACCAGGAGGAATATGTCAATCCCTATACCCATGAGGTGGAGACGGGCTCAAACCAATGGCAGTACCGGTGGGTGAACGAACAGGGGGACGTCATATACACCGACCGGGAAGACTATGACCCCAATACCGATATCAACATGCATATATCGGGATTTAAGAGAACTCCCATAAGGAAAAGATAATGCTTTATCAGAGCCTGTCATGATATTAATTATTGAGAGAAAGATCTGTTCATTTCTGTTTTTGTTTTATATTTAACCCAAAATCAGCAATTGAAAATCGCAAGCGCTTTTCATTGCTGATCGGATAAATCTTAAATCATTCCACTATGAAAAAGATCACGATCATTACGCTTATGGCGATCAGTCTGGTAACACTTCCGTATTGTTCTTCATCTCCGAAAAAAGAGGAGCAGAAAAAAGCCGGTACGCAACAGACCGACAAGATGGCCTGGTGGCGGGATGCCAAGTTCGGCATGTTCATCCACTGGGGGGTATACTCTGTGCCGGCCGGGGTGTACAAAGGGCATAAGATCAAAGGGATCGGTGAGTGGATCATGAACTATGCCAAGATCCCTGTGGCGGAATACAAGGAATATGCTAAATCTTTCAACCCTGTCAAATATGATCCGGATGCCTGGGTGTCGCTGGCCAAAGAGGCAGGGATGAAATACATGGTGATCACCTCCAAGCACCATGACGGTTTCGGGATGTTCGACTCGAAGGTGACCGACTGGGACATCGTGGATGCCACACCTTATAAAAAAGATGTGATCGGTGCCCTGGTGAAGGCTGCCCGCAAACAGAACATGCATATCGGGCTGTACTATTCCCAGGCGCAGGACTGGAACCATCCCGGCGGGGCAGCCTACCGGAAACTGGCCCGCGCCGGCTGGGACAACCCCGACTCGGCACGTATAGACAAGTTCACCGCCGAGCATGATGGTCACTGGGATCCTGCGCAGTTGGGTAGTTTTGATGAATATCTTGATAAAATAGCTGTGCCACAGGTGAAAGAGATCCTCTCGCAGTATCACCCCGATATCCTGTGGTGGGACACCCCCAAGGAGATGACCCGCGAGCGGGCCGAAAAGTTCCTGCCTATCGTGGCAGAGTACCCCGGTCTCATCACCAACAACCGCCTGGGCGGCGGCATCCCGGGCGACCTGGAGACGCCTGAGCAGTACATCCCGGCGACCGGCTATCCCGGCCGCAACTGGGAGGTATGCATGACCATGAACGATACGTGGGGATACAAGTCGTGGGACCATAACTGGAAATCAGGGAAAGACCTCCTGCTGAAGCTCTCGGAGATCGTCTCCAAAGGAGGTAACTTCCTGTTGAACGTCGGGCCTACCTCCGAAGGGCTGATCCCGCAGGCCAGTATTGACCGTCTGAAATACATCGGTGCCTGGATGAAGAAGAACAGCGAGGCCATCTATGGCACCACGGCCAGTCCTTTTCCCTGGCTGCCCTGGGGCCGGGCCACCCGCAAAGGGAATACCGTCTATCTGCATGTGTACGACTGGCCGCAGGACGGCGTGCTGAAGGTGCCGCTGCGCAACAAGGCGCAAAAAGCCTGGCTGCCGGCGGAGCCCGGAGAGACCCTGAAGGTGGTGAACAAAGAAGGACACGTGGAGATCAGTGTGCCGGCAGACGCCCCGGATCCTGTCATCTCCATTGTGGCCCTTACCTTTGAAGGTGAGCCGGATGTGCTGCCGGTACCGACGGACGGCAAAACAGGCAAAGCATCTACCACTTCAGAGAACACCAAAGTATCCGATCTTTTCGATGGGAACCCCAAAGACCGCTGGACAACTGCAGGAGAACACAAAGGCTGGGTGGAGGTGGACCTGGGTGAACCCGTGGCCATCGGTCACATGGCCCTCGTGGAACCATGGCATCCCTGGGATCACAAAAGCCAGCAGTTCGAACTGCAGGTGAAGAAAGACGGAAAGTGGGTGACCGTGATCAGCGGGACGACGAAAGGCTCCGGCCATCAGGTGGCCTTTGCTCCGGTTACGGGCCGTTATTTTCGCCTGGTGATCTCCGGCCCGGACAACCAGCCGCCCATCCTGAATGAGTGGGTGCTGCACAGAGCGCTGTAAGTGCAAGGCAAAAGTAATCCTCCTTCGCCACCCTTCGACAAGCTCAGGAACCGGCTACGGAGGACGAGGAAAGGCAATCCGCCGTCGCTCCTTTCGGAGCTTTGGCGGACGAGGAAAGGCAGAAGGAAGCTCGAACGGGTGCTGGGTGCAGGGTGCAGGGTGCTGGGTGCTGGTTGTAAGGTACAAGGTGAACTACCAACTACGAACTACCAACCACCAACACATCCGCTTTGCATGATGCTTTTTGTGCTGGAAGGCATTCCGATACATTAAAATTTTAAAGGTGAGAAATATTCTTTTTATTGGATCATTATTCCTTTTATCCTTACCGGCAACGGCCGGCAAGGGGGACGAGGTGTCCCTCTACAGCCCGGACGGGAAATACCACGTTCTGTTGACCACAACCGATGAAGGACAGCTCACCTGGTCGGTGCGGTGGAACGGTAAACAGATCATCCTGCCCTCACCGCTGGGAATGGTGTTAGGGGACGAGCGGGAGCCGGGGAAAAAAGTCTCCCTGCAGGAGATCATGTCCGTTTCGGAGGTGGATACATCCTGGAAACCGGTGTACGGCGACCGCTCTCTTTACCGGGATCATTACAATAAGTGTGTGGCGGTCGTGACAGAGGGGGACGGAACCCGCTGGGAGCTGCAACTGCGTGCTTACAATGAAGGAATTGCCTTCCGCTATGTGTTCCCGGATGCCGGGAACGGGGAGGACAGCCTGCACATCCGGCGTGAGCATACCACATTCACTTTTCCTGCCGGTGCCCGGGCGTGGGTGACCTACTCTGCCCAGGGCAGGTATGAGCGCATCCCGGTGAAACAGATCAAAAAACCTGCCGAGCGGCCCCTGGTGGTGGAAGAAGGAAAAGATGTTTATGTGGCTGTGGGGGAGGCGGCACTGGTGGATTATGCCCGTATGCGGCTGGCTCCGGCCCCGCCGGGGAAGAACGGGGTGGTCTCTTCGCTGGCAGGGGAGGTAGTGCTCTCTTATCCTGCCGTCACCCCGTGGCGTTTTGTGATGGCAGCCACAGAGCCGGGCCGCCTGGTGGAGAACAATTTCCTGCTTCTCAACCTGAATGCTCCCTGTGCCCTGCAGGATGTCTCCTGGATCCGGCCGGGCAAGGTGATCCGAGAGGTGACCCTCACCACACGCGGGGGCAGGGCCTGCGTGGACTTTGCCGCAACGCACGGACTGCAGTTCGTGGAGTTCGATGCGGGATGGTATGGTCATGAATATGACACCTCCTCCGATGCCACCACGGTCACCGTCGATCCCAAACGCTCTCCCGGCCCGCTGGACCTGCCGGGGGTGATCGGCTATGCCCGGCAGAAAGATATTGGCATCATCCTCTATGTCAACCGTCGTGCCCTGGAGGTGCAACTGGATACGATCCTGCCGTTGTATGCGTCGTGGGGTGTCAGCGGGGTGAAGTACGGCTTTGTCCGGGTGGGGCCGCAGCAATGGACCTCCTGGCTGCATGAGGCCATCCGCAAGGCGGCGAGCCATCACCTCATGGTGGATGTGCACGATGAATACCGTCCGACGGGTTACCAGCGCACCTGGCCTAATTTCATGACCTGCGAGGGGGTGCGGGGCGATGAGGAGGCGCCCGGCAACCACCACACCCTCATCACCATGTTCACCCGCACCATCGCCGGCCCTGCCGACAATACCATCTGTTACTTTACGGACCGTGTGACGGGCAGGATGCGTTCCTCCCACGCCTCACAACTGGCCAAGGCAGTGTGTATATACAGTCCCTGGCAGTTCCTCTTCTGGTATGACCGTCCGGCAGTCTCCCGTCCCGGCTTGCAGGACAGCACCCAAAGCGGAGTGATCAGCGAAGTGCCGGAACTGGACTTTTTCAGGCTTATGCCGACGGTATGGGACGATACGAAGGTGATCGAAGGACGCATCGGTGAGTACGGTACTTTCGCCCGCCGTAGCGGCCAGGAGTGGTATGTGGGATCGATCAATGGAGAGTCAACCCACACCTTGAAACTATCCCTGAATTTCCTGGATCCGGTGAAAAAATACCGGGCGATCATCTACACCGATGATCCGGCGACGAATACCCGCACCCATGTCAGGATCGAAGAAAAGCCGGTGGAAGCCGGCAGTAACCTCTCTTTCGATCTGCTCCCCAATACGGGGCTGGCGATGAGGATCGTACCGGAGGGAAAGTGAAAAGTGTTAAGGCAGAAGGCAGAAGGCAAAAGTAATCCGCCTTCGTCCCGGAGTACCGGGACTACGGCGGACGAAGAAAGGCAAAAGATGAAGGTCGAAAAGTCTAAAAGTCGAAAAGTCGAAGAGTGGAAAGTAGGAAAAGTCTGAAGAGTGGAAAGAGTGGGAAGAGTGGGAAGAGAACGATGAAGAGATAATGCGAGAAGACCCCGCCTCGCCTTCGCGTAGCCGCTATGGCGGAGCAAGGGAGGGGTCTCAGTCAGGTAGCCACAGTAACGTCTGTGGGTCAAGCATGACCATCCGTTAACAACCCCGCTGTGCCTTCGCGTAGCCACTTCGGCGAAGCAAGGGACGGGGTTGAATTCAGGCTTTGTTATGAGAGACTTTTCATCAAAAGCAATCCCATATCCCCTGAATAGTGCTATCAATTCTTCCCCTAATATCCAACCAATTTCAACCCCTGCCGGGGTTGCATGTTTATTGTATTGCATTTTTACCCCGGACGTAACCGGGGCTACCCTACTTGAAGCCCTCCGGGCTTCTTGACAGGGGTGACGGAGGGATAATGATTAAATGGGTGAATGCATGATTGCAGCAATCAACTCCACACTCCAAGTACTCCACACTCCAAACTTCACATGCCGCAAATCGAGGATTTGCGAGCATCCCCGCCCGGATGACTCCGGTCGGACGGGCTCGCCACTCTAACGAGATTAAAAATCTCGAGAGTGGCGGGACTCAAAATATAGGTATTTAAATACCTATTAAATTACCTATTTAAATACCTATTTAAATAGGTATATTCCACTGGCCTGTTTTATAAACAAAAACAAAAAATTTCCTTGATTATTTGAAAAATTTTAAAATTATTACTAATATGCTTCCCCAAAAGGTTTTCTATGCGTAGAGCTCTGTTGCGTCTGGAGGATCATTCACAGGCATTTGATGCAATCCCTTCTTTTATTAACTCTATAAATCTTTGGATATGAAGTATGTTCCAAAAATTTACGCTATTCTTTTGTTCCTGATGCCGGTACTGCATCCTTTGCCGGTCCGGGCCCAGAACGAGGAATATTTTGAGCCGGGTTACATCATCACCATGGATGGAGATACGATCTATGGTGAGATCAAACAGCGTGTTCCGTGGAAGAACTCAAAGTCCTGCATCTTCAGAGCAGCGGCGAATGAGAAACCTGTGGAGTACATGCCGTTCGATATCCTGTCGTACCGGTTTGAGAAAGGGAAGTATTACATCTCGAAGATGGTGCCTGTGGGTGATAAGAAGGAGCCGATGTTCCTGGAGTTTCTGGTGGAAGGAGAGGCCAACCTGTATGTGTACCGGGATATGGAAAAAGACCATTATCTGGTGGAGCGGAAAGGTCAGCCACTGGTGGAACTGAAAAATGAAAAGAAAGTGGTGGAGAGAGAGGATGGTTTTTATGCTTCCTACAGCCGGGAGTATATCGGTGCTCTCAGATATCTTTTTTCCGATTATCAATCGTTGTATCCTGAGATCAACTCCCTGAAACTGGAAGATAAGGATCTGATAAAGTTTGCCAAAGATTTCCATGCCAAAGCATGTGAAGGGGAGAAGTGTATTGTATATGAGAAGAAGTTTCACCTGCAGAAAATGAAGGTGCGTTTTGCTCCTGTCGTGGGGATGAACGTGGCTTTTCTGGGTTATCATTCGGATGACGGGGATGATGCGGAAGAGCTGGACTATGAACCTTCGCTTTCCGTTGCGCCCGGCCTTGGGATCACTTTCTGGTTCGATCAGAAGGAGTTGTTGGGGATAGGGCTGTTCGTGGCCTATATGTCGAATGTTTATCATGGAGAAAGCACCCTGGATAATACGAACGCAATAACTTACCGGGAAGCTTTCACCGATGTATCCAATGTGCGGGCCGGTCTGTGGTTTAAAGGTGTCTTTCTCTCAGGGAAAGTGAGACCTTATTATTTTGTGGGAGGGATGATGAACTGGACCTTCTCCCAGAATACAGAATATCTGGTAACGG
This sequence comes from Bacteroidales bacterium, assembly GCA_015486475.1. Classification (GTDB taxonomy): domain Bacteria; phylum Bacteroidota; class Bacteroidia; order Bacteroidales; family VadinHA17; genus DRPN01. The sequence goes on along the minus strand of WFRO01000320.1, from coordinate 2,840 downwards.
ACGTGGTGAGATCGACGGTGGTGACCAACCATGGTAAAAAAGAGGGGGGGCCGGCAGCCGGGTACAATATCGGTCCGGCGGGAGGACTGGGCATGGAGATCCCCCTGAAACATTTTTCGCCTTTCTTTGAGGGCTATTGTGAAGCCCTCCTCTTCTCTTTCGGGGAAGAAGAATATTCATCTTCCAATATCTCCACGGGTCTCCGGGTTGGTATTTCATTTTAAAAACAGGGATCATGAAGTATATGAATTATTTCCGGTATATGGTAATGATCATGCTGCCTGCCCTGATGGTTGCAGCATGCGATAAGTCTCATTCTTTTACGCAAAGACCTTTTCCTCTTCTGATCAAAACAGAGATCACGGATGCAGGGCCGGAGGGAGCCCGTTTCCGGGGTGAGATCCTGGAAGAGGGCACAGACCCGGTGACGGATCACGGATTTTATTGGGGATTTCATGAAACTCTTCCTCCCGGGTTAAGCCAGGTAGTGCATCTGGGGCCCATGGAAAATGCCTCTGATTTCGAATCTTTTGTGGATTTCGGAATGCCTGCCGGTAAGACCCTTTATGTAAAGGCTTTTGCAATTTGTGGCGACCTGACGGTGTACAGCCCCGTTGATCAGTTCGTCAGCCAGGGATGTCATACTCCCGAGATCACGGCGATCACTCCCTCTCCCGCAACTTACAAGCAGGAGATATCGATCCAGGGGAAATATTTCGGCAGCAATGATCGTCTGGTGGATGTTACTTTGTATACGGATATCCAAAAAACATATTTTTCCGATACCCTCATAAAGATCGAGGTGCCGGTGCAACTGACGACGAAGATCAATGAAGTGACCGTGGATGTGATGGGGATGAAGGCCACCGGAACCCTGGAGCTGTATCCTCCTGTGGTCAGCCATATCAGCCCCGGGCAGGTAGCATTGAAAGATACGCTGGATGTTTACGGAGATTACCTCAAACCGTATCCTTATTTTCAGGATGTGCTCATCGGGGATACGAAATGTCAGGTCATCTCTCCGGAGAAAGAACATTTGCGTGTTCTCGTAAATCCGTTGATAGAGACCGGCAAGTATTATCATGTGAAGGTCATCATCGGAGACATGAGCTCTGTCAGCCCCGATTCGGTATATGTAGGGGGCCAATGAAAAATAGGTGACACGAAAAGGTACTCACCCTAAGAGAGGAATGATGCCTGCCTGCCGGCAGGGAATAGTGGAATGATGGGAACGATGAAGAGATGCCTTCCTGCCGCAGCCAGGAAGCGATAAAGCGATAATGAGATAAAGCGAAATATTTTTGAATTCTGATTTTTGAATGGTTTCACGCAGACGGCACGGAGCTGTTCGCAATGGAATCAAAGAGAAGAATAATATGAAAATACGTGTAAAGACGCACGGCCGTGCGTCTCTACTTATTAATTTCAGCCACGTAGTGGCTTAATTTCGCGAGCGAAGCGAGCTAATTTCTACCTGATTTCGTCCCGCCCTTCGGTAAGATTGCTAACGCAATCACTCAGGGACCGGGGGCTTTGGCGGGCAAAGCAGCGAGCTAATTTCAGCTGCGTAGCAGCGTAATGACTCAACTCGATACTCCTAACTCGTAACTTCCCATGCCGGTTCACTACTTCATGCAATCGCTGAAGATCATGTTCTGCCGGACGTTTTTATTTTTTAACTCATCGAAGAATGTTCCGAGGTAGTAGAGCATATCCTTTTTGTCTTTCTCATTCAGATAGGGAAAGTCCGTAATCACCTGTTCTATCTCCTTTCTTTTCTCCAGAAATGATCCTACCACTTTTTCGGTGATCTCTTCCGGCAGGCAAGGGCCGAGGTAACGCCTTTCCCTGACATTTTTCAGGCCCGAATTCTCGGCCGGGCTTGCATAAGGGGCATTTACCATACCGGAAAAGTCAAAATCATACGGGACCGGGATGGCAAGGGATCGCTGGTTCTCGAGGAGCGTGAACACTTTGACGTTGTGCTGCCCCGCAAGGGACCAGTCCGTATTGCCGATCATATATTCGAACAAGGCCACCCGCACCATGGCCTCCGGGTCCATATCCTTCATCTTTACCCCTCCGCTTTTGACATAAAAAGCATTGAGCCGTTTGGACAGGTTCTTTACAGGCTCGATGAGGAAGCCGTATTTGGTGAAGACATTGTTTTTCTTTTTACTGGAATCCACATAGGTCATCTCCACCAGCCGCACCCTGAAACTGCGATCGGTAAGCAGATTATAGAGTTTGTATATCAGAAACTCCTTTAAAAGATAATCTTCATAATCCCTTGATCTTTTGCACTGGACGACGAATTTCATGGCCCCCGTTTTGTCCAGGTAGGGATTGTCAAAATCGGCTTTCTTGATGTTCAGCTTGAAAGGAGGATAGGAGCAGTAAGTACGCCTGAACTCCCCGCGGGCCTTGATCTTGACCGGTTTGTCCACCCAGCTGCTGTCCTCCAGTTGGATGCGCAGCAGGGCTTTCTGATATTCAGGTTTGTAACGGTTTTTTCTGTATGTTTTCCCGTTGTAATAGAGGGCCAGGCGGACCAGTCTGTCGCGGCCGAAAAGGTTCCAATCTTTTTCCGGGGTGACGGTGATCGTTCCCGTAGTGTCGGTGGTGACCTGCTGGGCGGGAGCGGGTTGGTACAGCAGGAACAATAGCAGGAAAATACCTGTAATGTATAGTTTGAACAAAGATCGATTCATGGGGATCAGTTTTTAAGGATAAGTTTTATCAGGAACAGGCCGATCCCCAGTATCAGGCCACCCAGGAAAAGCATGTAGGAAATGTTGAGAAAACGGGTCTTCCGCGAGATGACACGACTCAGGAAATAG
>WFRO01000319.1 GCA_015486475.1 Bacteroidales bacterium | reverse complement strand
GGTCCATGTAGATGAACTGCTTGTTGAACTGGGGCAGGGGGTATTTGAAGATGCCGGTGACCGGATATTTCCCGGCCGCGTTGATACCATGATATCCCATGCCCAGGAGCACCAGGGTATCTCCCACATCCAGGTGGAGGTAATCGGCCAGCTCATTGCCCATCAACACACCGGAGTCGCCGGGGTGAAGATAACGGCCCCGGATGATCCATTTTTCCGGGCGGGTGATCCTGTTCTCCGCTTCCGGGTCGATGCCGATGACCATCCCTCCTTTGGTGAGGCTCTCGGAAGATGCCAGGGAGAAAGACTCCAGGCGGGGGGCTATGCCGGTGATCTCCGGGATCTGATGTACTTCCTGCAAAAGGCTGTCGGTCAGCTGGAAGGTGTTGTTGATGGTCTTGTTCTCCCAGTAGTCTTCCTGCTGGATCTGAAGGTAGCCGGAATAGAACTTGACCACGTTGTCGATCATCTTCCCGTAGCTGCCCTCCTGCATGGAGGACATGACCGCCGCAAAGATGACCCCGAAGAAGATCGAGGCGGCCGTGATAAGTGTCCTGCGTTTGTTCCTCCAGATATTTCGCCAGGCGATAACGGATATGTTCATGGTCGTATTTTTTTGCGTATGTGACGGGACCTAATGGACGCGTTTCATGTTCTGGATCGAGAAGAAGTTGTCGTCAATGGGAATGTTGAAACGGATGTGCGTGAATTCCATGGTGGTCTTGTTCCCCGGCTTGTCGGCCGGCACCATCTCAAAATAGGTGGGGATCGTACGGTCTCCCACATTTTTTATTTTGGAAAGGATCTCCGTGTTGACCAGGTAGCCGTCTTCATCATAATACTCGTTCTTCAGGGTGAAGAATTCCTTTTTGGTGATCCAGGAATAGATCTTCCCCCATACCACGGCGGCATTTTCTTTCGGGATCAGCTCGATCTTATAGCATTCATAGCCGTTCAGCTCTTCGGTGCCGAGGAGCTTGTGATCGTAGTCCTCAACGATGGAAGATTCCTTCACCAGGTCGTCGTTGGTCATGTCCGAGCCCATCCACGACTGCATCATCATCGAGGGAGGGATCTTGATGGTGCGGCCGATGGAGGGCAGCCAGTTCCACATCTCCTTGTCCCTTTTCAGGAAGACCTGCCCCTTCTCTTTGGCCGGCGCTGTGATATAGATCAGCGAGTACTTTGTCCCTTTGGCCCAGGCCTTGAAGGAGAGCGTCCTTTCCCATTTGGGACGGATGATGTGCATGGTCACCTCCGAATAACTCGACTTGCCCCGCATCAGGTCGTAAGCTTTCTGTACGATCTGCGTAGCCGTGAGGCTTTGTGCCGGGCCGGCGAGGGAGAATAACCCAAAGAAAAGAGCCGAAAAAGATATTTTAAGATATGCTTTCATTTGTATGTGCTTTTAAATGAACATTTCCAGGAAAAGTTTTTTGATCTCTTCCAGCGGGAAGTGATCCGGTTCTGCGATATAATTGAGCCCGATACCGTCCAGTGCCGCTCCGAAAAAACGGGCTTTGGCCTGCGGGAACTTTTCTCCTTTCTCGCTGTAATATCTCTCAAGCAGGGCAAACCACGGCAGGATCTGGTCCAGGAACTTATCCTGGAAGATGGAGAAAACCTCCGGCTGCAGGATCAAAGAAAAGAACAACCGGTAAAAACGACTGTTCTTTTTGATCTTCGTGAACGAGACTTCCACATAGTGGATCAGCTCATCGCGTGTCACCCCTCTCTCTTCCTCATACTTCAGATCACTCACCAGATCGTTCATGCCTGAGGAGATGATCTCATAGAGAAGACTTTCCTTGCTGTCAAAATAATTGTAGATGAGCCCTTTGGATATCCCGGCCTCTTTGGCGATCAGACTGATGGGGGTGTTGTAGAAGCCCCTCCTGGCGAACAGGGCCAGGGCCGTGTCCAGGATGATCTCTTTTTTTTCCTCCCGGATCCTGGACCACTGATCCGAAGTACGTGGTGACATGATCTTGTAAAGATTTATGACTGAACGGTCGGTCAAAAATAAAAAAAGAAATAGAATAAACAAAGGAGGAAGAGGAAAGATGGAATATTGGAATGTTGGAATAATGGAAGAATGGAATAATGGAAAGATGGGGGAGAACGATAGAACGATGAAGTGATGAAGCTCCGCCTCCGCCGTCCTTCGATACGCCTACGGCTACTCAGGAACCGGCTATGGCGGACGAAGGATGAAGCGATGATGGGAAATATTTTTGATTTCTGATTGCTGATCTTCGATCATTCGAGCTTCCCCGCCCGGACGACCGTCCAGTCGGACGGGGAGCATCGAGCATCGAACTTTTTCATCCAGCACCCTGCACCCAGTACCCTGCAACACTTAATTTCACGACCATAAAGAGCTTTTTATTACTTTTGAAAAAAATCTCCAATGAAAAAAGATAATAGCAACCTTTATCTTCAGGCCCGTGAGACATACGCCTCCCATGGCATCGACACAGAGGGAGCCCTGAAGACGCTGGCGGGCGTCCCCCTCTCCATCCATTGCTGGCAGGCCGACGATGTGGGCGGGTTCGAGCAGGCCGACAGCGGCCTCGGCGGCAGCGGCCTGGCCGTCACAGGCAACTACCCCGGCAAGCCCCGCACCATGGCAG
>WFRO01000318.1 GCA_015486475.1 Bacteroidales bacterium | reverse complement strand
TGTGGCGGGGCTTGAAGAGGCGGCGGTAGATCGCGGGATCCATGAAAGGGCCGTTCTGTGTGCCCAGGTCGTCGCCGAAGCGGACGATATCCACCACATCGCCCACCCAGTGGCAGATCTTTTCGAGGGTCTGCAGGTGCACCTCCATGAGGGCGTCGAGGAGACGTCCCACCTCATCGGGCTGCACCACCAGGTCCATGAGGAAATTATCCATCCTGCGCAGGAAGGTTCCCCACTCAAAGAGGTTACACCCGGCACCCAGCATCAGGGCCCGGTCGGTGGTCTCTTTTAATTCGATACACTTTTTCCGGAGACCGGGCCAGAAGTCTTCTTCGCCGGCGCGGTCCCAGGGGGCCGTGGGGAAAGCGGCCCAGATGGCGCTCTCCATGGCTGCAGGCAGATCCTTGTAGTCGGCAGGGTAACCCTCGAAATAGGGGAAGTACACCTGGTCGAAGAAAGTGCCTCCCGCCGGCATACGGGCGATGTACCGCCCCGTCTTGTCAAAGGCTTGCCAGGAACCATCTTCGAGCTGCTCAGGATTGAACCATACGGGATAATATGCTTTCGTGCCATCGGCCAGGATGGTGGGATGCCACCACGCCGGGTCGGTGTTCCAGGCCCGTCCCACATCGATGACGTCGATGCCGAAAAGATCGAGGAGACGTTCGTCGGGCTCGGCCAGCTGCTGTACCACATCATATACGTGCACGGGCAGGTCGTGCAGGCCCAGGTGACGTATCAGCTTTCCGTAGGCGATGGCTGAGATGCCCGAGCTGGGGGTCGATCCGAAGTCGACGGGTACCCTGTCGGGCTCTTTGTGGGCGATGGCGGTCAGTATCCTCTCACGGGGTGTCATGGTCATAGTGTTACAGGTTGAAGATACGCCGGCTCATCTCCCGGGAGGCCACGACGAACCAGGGATTGTGCAGGTCTTCCTTGTTGAAGAGAACAGGGGTTCCGTCAGGCTGTGTGACGCTGCCGCCCGCTGCCGTAACGATGACCGTGGCGGCGGCGATGTCCCACTCCATGGTGGGAGCCAGGCGGGGATAGAGATCGGCTTTTCCCTCGGCCACACGGCAGAACTTAAGCGAGCTGCCGGCAGAGATCATCTCATAATCAGCGCCGGGACCCAGTTTCTCTTCGATGAAATCTTTGGTCTCGGGGGTGAGATGTGAACGGCTCACGACCACACGCACCCGGTCGCTTTCAGGGGTGTCAGGCAGCGGTGTGCCCTGAGAAAAAAAGATCTCCGGATCCTTTTCCCGGAGCATGGCATTCACATCCACCTTGTCGAGCCGGAAAGCCCCCCTCTCTGCAGTGGCAAAGTAGAGCTGCCGGAACACAGGCAGATAGATCACCCCGAACACCGGCCTGTTCTCCCGGATCAGGGCGATGTTGACGGTGAACTCATCATTTTTTTTGATGAACTCCTTGGTGCCGTCGAGGGGGTCGACGAGCCAGTACTCCTTCCAGGTTTTCCGGATCTCATAAGGCGTGGAGCTGCTCTCCTCGGTAAAGACAGGGATGCCGGTGGTTTCCAGGTGTTCCTTGATGATGCTGTCGGCCCGGCGGTCTGCGAGGGTGAGGGGGGAGTGGTCCTCCTTAACGGTGATCTCCCGGTCGTCCATGTCATACACCTCGAGGATGGCTGTGCCGGCGCGCAGGGAAGCATGAAAAGCCTGTATGAGCGAGGTGTCAGGTATCTTATTTATTTGTGTCATATCTATTGAAAATATTTTAAGCTCAGGATGGCAATGGCGACGATCATGTAGATCAGCGTCAGGGGGAAGCCGATCCGGACATAATCTTTGAACTGGTATGCTCCGGGGCCGTAAACCATCAGGTTGGTCTGGTAACCGATGGGGGTCATGAAGTTGGCGGCGGAGGCATAGGCCACCACCAGGATGAAAGGCATGGGAGGCAGATGCAACTGCATGGAGACGGACAGGGAGATGGGGAACATGATCGCCACGGCCGGCATGTTGGTGACGAAAGCCGCTATGAGGGTGGTGATGAGGTAGATGCCGGTGAGGAGGGCCACTTTCCCGAAGGGGATGAGCAGGTTGATCACATGGCGGGCGATCAGGTCGGCAGCGCCGGTCTTGATCATGGCCGTACCCAGGGCCAGGGCCATGACGATGATCAGCCCCAGGTTGTAATCGATGCTGTCGGTCAGCCCTTTGGGGGTGGTCATCTTCATGATCAGGATGACCATCACCAGGATGATGAGACCCATCAGCAGGGAGATCAGCTTGAAGGCCGAGAGGATGATCACCAGTGCCAGCAGACTAAGCAGGATGGCGATCTTGTAGCTGTCCACCTTTTCTATCTCCTTCACCCGGGAGATAAAATAGAAATCATGGGTGTCGCGCGAGAGGGTGAGATAATCCTTGCTGGCGTACAACATCAGCACATCGCCGGCCTGCAGCACCGTGTCACGTATGCGGGGGGGCAGGGTCTCCTTGTTACGGTAGATGCCGATCACGGCGGCATTGAAACGGGCCCGGAAATTTACATCACGCAGCTTTTTTCCGATCATGGAGGAGTTGGGGGAGATCACGATCTCTACCAGGTTGGCGTGTTTGGCGCGTTGCAACATGCCGGCAGAGGGGATGGAAAAGCCGTATTCTTTCTTGGTGAGCAGGGAGATCTGCCTGTTCTCGCCGGCAAAGGTCAGCTTGTCTCCTTTTTCCAGGATGAGGTTGTTGGAGACGACAAAGATCTTTTTGCCCATGCGGTGGATCTCCACCAGGTAGAGCCCCGGCAGGTTCCTCAGGCCTGACTCTTCGATGGTCTGGCCGATGAGGGGGGAATCGTTCTTGATCTGCACCTCGATGAAATAGGTGCGTATGTTGGTGTCGCTCAGCTCTTCCGAGATCTTCCGGGAGGGGAGGAGCTTTTTCCCGGCCAGCAGGAGATAGATGCCGCCAATGATGATCATCGGAACGCCTACCCAGGCAAAATCGAAGATCCCCAGTCCGGGCAGACCCGGGATGATGTGCTGGTCGGTCACCATACCGTTGACGATCAGGTTGGTGGAGGTTCCGATAAGGGTGGCGGAGCCTCCCAGGATGGCGGCATAGGAGAGTGGGATGAGCAACTTGGACGGGGAGATGTTGTACCGTTTGCTCCAGGTACGTACATACGGCATCATCACCGCCACCAGTGGCGTGTTGTTGAGAAAGGCTGAGAAAACGGAGACCATGAAGATCATCCGGCCCATGAAACCGTTGTAAGAACGTGCCTTGCGAAAATAGCGGTCGAAGATGAGCTCGGCGATGGACGTTTTACGGATCACCTCACCGATCATCAGCAGCAGGATGATGACCATCACCTGCTCGTTGGCAAAGCCGCTCAGGATCTCTTTCGGCGTCAGGACACGGAAGACCCCCAGCGTGACCACCCCGATGACGAATGTCAGCGCCGGCCTCATCAGTCCCGTGTACAGGGAGATGACGATGAACAGCAGGACAACGAATACCAGAACGATCTCAAATGTGATCATGACCAATCCGTGGTGGGAGCGAGTTAGATGTCAAAAATAGCAAAAAAGGAATAAGTTGAGAGTTGTTAGTATCGGGTATCGGGTATCGGGTTGGTGGTTCGTGGTTAGTGGTTCGTGGTTAGTGGTTCGTGGTTAGTAGTTAGTAGTTGGTAGTTGGTAGTTCATCATTCATCGTTCCTTGTTCGATATTCATCCTTCATCCTTCCCTATCCTCCCAGCATCAGGAGGCTGTAGCCGATGAGGGCGCCGACGATCATGTTGATGACCTTGACGCGTACGAAGTCACGGGGTGATTCGGCCAGCAGGGGCAGCATGCCGTGGCCGTCCTGCACGATCGAGCTGGCCAGCAGGACACTGAAAGGGATATGTCCCTGTGCGAAGAGGGTGATGAAGATCATGTGGGGGCCCGACTCGGGGATGATACCGATCAGGATGGCCAGCAACATCATGTAAGGAGCATTGTTGCGTATCCAGCTGTCGATATGAATGAACTGTTCCAGGAAGAGCAGCACCAGGAAAGTCCCCCAGGTCCAGAGGAAGATACGGAGCAGATGTTTGCGGATGACATGCTTCCAGAGATGTTCCTGGATGAAATGTTCCGGCACGGTAGCGATGATGAAGATGGTGGTGGCCAGGAGGATGACGAATGTTGCCTTGATCCAGTTCCAGCGCTCCGGGCCGATGTCGCCGGTGAGCATGAAGAGGAGAAAGAGCCCGAAACCGGTGAGCAGGATCACCCGGGCAAAGGAAGGAGGCGAGTAAAGCGTCTTCAGGGTGGCGGGGGTGAGACAGCGGCATTTCTCCGCCTCTTCTTTGTGGATGGCCAAATGGGCGCGGGGCTTGTATTCGGGCAGCTTTCTTTTTTTTCTGTAATAGTAGATCACGAAACCTGTCACGACCCCAATGATAAAGGTGAGGAGCATAAGCAGGAGCCCGGTGTCGGGGATCATGGCCAGCATGACGAAAGCCTCGTCGCCAAAGGTGGCGATCATGGTGGTCACCAGGGCCGAGAATCCGGTGATGCCATGGGTGTACAGGGAGACCACGGTATACGCTCCTATGCAGCCGGGGGTGACGCCCAGAAAAGCCGCCAGGAAGATCTGTAACCCTCCCTTTTTTCTTAACGCTTTCTCCCAGGTACCCAGTGTCTGCACATGGATGTACTCGACGATCAGCAGGATCATCAGCACGAAAGCCGTGATGACCAGGGCTTCCTTGAAGGTCCCGAGTATCTGGGAGAAAAGCATTAAAGATTCTCTTTTGTCAGATCTTTTCCGTCAAAATGATACAGTATAGGTTGTCCCGTCGGGATCTCCAGTTGCAATACCTCTTCTTCGGAGAGGTTGTCGAGGTGCATAACGATCGAGCGGAGGCTGTTGCCATGGGCCGCCACAAAGACATTCTCGTTGTTCTTCAGGCGCGGCAGGATATGATCGCGGAAGAAAGGGATGGTACGGGCGGCCGTATCTTTCAGACATTCTCCTCCCGGAGGCGGCACATCGTAGCTGCGTCGCCACAGATGCACCTTTTCGGCACCGTACTGCTCGGCCGTGCGGGCTTTGTTCTTGCCCTGCAGCTCCCCGTAATAGCGCTCGTTGAGATGCCAGTCACGATAAACCGGAATGATGCTTTTTTCCGTCTCCGTATCATAGATCTTCGACCATTCACTCTCTTTGCCTTCTTCCTCATGGATCACCACAGGCAGGCGGTCGCTCCTGTTGTAAGCCATGGCGATCATGGCCGTCTCCATGGCCCTTACCAGTGTGGAGACATAGATAACGTCGAAACGGAAATCCGCAAGCTTCTTACCTGCTTCCGTGGCTTCTTCAATGCCTTTGGGCGTGAGGGGTACATCTACCCAGCCGGTGAAAACGTTCAGCTTGTTCCACACCGACTCGCCGTGTCTTAGTAATACCAGATCTGCCATGAGATTGAATTTTTTAGTTGATAAGTTGATAAGTTGAAAAGTTGAAGAGTTCTTTTGTTCTTCATTCATCGTTCGTCGATCATCATTCCTCCAGTCCTGTCCAGGCTTCCTGTTCCATCTGCAGGAATTTTTGTTTTTCTTCTTCCGTCATCAAAACCATATCCACCAGCACAGTGGCCCCGATGGCCTGTAAGGGTTGTGATATGGAACTGATGAGAGTGTCCGCTATCGGAATGCTGGGGAAAGGAAAAGCAAAAGTAACATATACTTTTTCCTCATCCGCCGAAACATGCTTTACGATACCAAGATCCAGCAAAGTACGGTCAATGGCCGGATGTTTTACCTCTTTGATCGCTTCGATCGCCTGCTCTTTTGTGATCATCTCTTTTCCTTTTTATGGGTTTTAAAATCTTTTGCAAAAATAATTAAATTTTTTTTGGATATTGAACATATGCTCAATATATTTGCAGTGGAAGAATGGAATAATGGAATGATGGAATGATGGAATAGTGGAAAGAGTGAGAGTTCGATATTCAAAGTTTTTAACTCCACACTCCACACTCCACACTCCAAACTTTCAAAAGTGAAACTAAAATAAAGGAGGATTAGATTATGCCACGAGGAGATGGAACAGGTCCTTACGGAGAAGGGCCGATGACAGGCAGAAGGGCCGGATACTGTGCCGGCTACGGCGTGCCGGGATATATGAATGATGTACCGGTGCGCGGAAGAGGCTTTGGTTATGGCCGGGGTTACGGTCATGGCCGGGGTCGTGGATATGGACAGGGTTACCGTTGGGGAGCCGGTTATGGCGGGGGATGGTATCCCGGGCCGGTGTCTCCGGAATATGAGCGGACTTTTCTGGAGAATGAGCTGAAGTACATAGAGCAGCGGCAGAAAGATCTCAGGAAAAGGCTGGACGAGTTGAAGGACGAAGGACAAACGATGAACGGCGAATGATGAAGGACGAACCATAGTGTTGCCGGCGGGTGAATGTCCTTCCGGAAAAAATAGTGCAGCCCCTGTGCACTGATTTGTTGCTTCTGATTTTTGGGTTTAATTTTGTCACCCCTTTTGCAAGAGGGGTGACTTTTTATATGGATATGGAACGGGGTATACGTATAGCGATCGCAAGTGGCAAGGGAGGGACCGGGAAGACCACCTTGTCTGTCAACCTGGCTGCCTGGCTCAGGGTGCAGGCCGGCCGGGAGGTTGTGCTGGCCGACCTGGATGTGGAGGAACCCAACAGTGGCCTGTTCCTGGAGGGCCGGCTCACGGACCGCCGGGAGGTGTTCCGCAGGATCCCCCGCTGGAACAAGGACACCTGTATCCTCTCGGGAGAATGTGCTGCGGTATGTATGTACAATGCCATCGCCTTCACCGGCAGTTCGGTGATGGTCTTTCCCGAGCTGTGCCACGGTTGTTATGCCTGCTCCGATTTGTGTCCTTCGGGCTCCCTGCCCATGGTGGAGGATCGTATCGGTGAGATCACTGCCTATGGTGTGGAGCTGGAAGATGGAAATGAATTTATGCGTGTCGAGGGTCGCCTCGATATTGGCAGGGAGATGGCCACGCCCATGATCCAAGAGACGATAGGTTATACTACAGGACTGGCCGGGCCGGAGCAAATGATCCTTTTTGATGCACCTCCCGGCACCTCCTGTCCCATGATGGAGGCAGCCAAGCATGCCGACCTGGTCCTGCTGGTAGCCGAGCCTACTCTTTTTGGGCGTCACGACCTGTCGCTGGCCGTGGAGACCCTGCGGGTGCTGGAGAAAGAGGTTGCGGTGGTCATCAACAAGGACCGGCCGGGAGAGACGATCATAGATGACTATTGTAGCAAAGAGCATGTTCCCATAGCGGGCCGTATCCCGCACCTGACGGAGGCAGCCCGGCAATATTCAAAAGGATCGCTCCTCTTTGGCAAAGTGCCGCAGGTGGACCGGGCGCTGAAAGAGGTGGCCGGTTTTCTGGAAGGCAGGATTTTTAAAACAAGCCCGGCATGAAACAGATCGTCATCATTTCCGGAAAAGGAGGGACGGGCAAGACGTCGGTCTCAGCATCCCTGGCATACCTGGCCGGCAGCCGTGCCGTGGTGGCCGATTGTGATGTGGATGCGGCCGACATGCATCTGGTGACGGCACCACAGGTGCTGGAGAGAAGGGATTTTTTCAGCGGTTATGAGGCGGTCATCGATCCTGAGGCTTGTGCCGGATGCGGGGACTGTGTGGAAGTGTGTCATTTCGATGCTATCATTCCCGACGGCGATGTGTACCGCGTGCTGCCGCTCGAATGTGAGGGATGCGGTTATTGTCCCCGCGTATGTCCGGTAGAGGCCATTGAGATGAAACTGTTGAAGGCAGGAGAGATCTGTGTCTCCCGCACCCGGATGGACAATGTGATGGTCCATGCTGCCCTGAAGATCGGTTCCGATATGTCGGGCAAGCTGGTAGCCGAGGTGCGCAAGGAAGCCCGTCTGCAGGCAGAGAAGGCGGGGGCAGAGTTTGTCATCATTGACGGATCGCCGGGAACAGGATGCCCTGTGACCGCCTCCATCACCGGGACCGACCAGGTGGTGCTGGTCACCGAGCCGACCCTCTCCGGGATGCATGATCTGAAGAGGGTGCTGGAAGTGGTGGAGAATTTCGGGATCCCGGCCGGTATGATCATCAACAAGGCGGACATCAACCCGGAGATCACTGAGGAGCTGAAGAGATTTGCGGAAGAGAAAGACATCGTCCTGCTGGGAACCTTCCCGTATGATGATCTGTTCGTGGAAGCGGTCAACAGTGGCAGGAGCGTGGCAGAGATGGAAGGAACGGAACCGGCAAGGGGGATGAAGGAGCTGTGGGGAAAGCTGGAAGAAGTTTGAAGTGCCGCAGATTTTCAATCTGCGAGCATCCCCGCCCGGATGACTCCGGTCGGACGGGCTCGCAATTCTAATGAGATCGAAGATCTCGAGAATTGCGGGACTCGATGCTTGATGCTTGAAGTGAAAAGTATAGAAATAGAATTGTATAAAGGGTTTTAAATATGGAAAAGGAACATGATGTGAGGGAGTATCATGCGCAGACGCGGGCGCCTTATGTCTATATCCAGCCCATGATCTGCGAAGGGTGTGGTGTCTGTGTCGAGGTGTGTCCCATGGAGGCGATCAAAATGGAGGAAGGCAAGGCGGTGGTTATCAAAGAGGAGTGCCGCAACTGCAGGATCTGCATCCGGGCGTGTCCCGAAGGAGCGATCATGTAGGAATGAGTGAATGATTGAATGATTGAATGAGTGAATGATTGAATGATTGAATGCTTCACTCCACACTCCAAACTCCACACTCCAAACTTGTTGTAGTACCAGGAGTTTGGTTCAATGTTTACATGTTTGAAATAAGTAAATATCTTAAATAAATTTATCATGAAAATAGCCATACAGACCAATGACAAAGAGACGGTCGGGGAGAATTTCGGCAGGGCGTTGTATTATGCCGTTTTTGATACGGAAACGGGTCAGTTCAGTTTTCTCTCGAATGGAGAGAATGCCGCTGCGGCCCATGGTGTAGGCATCCAGGCGGGAGCTCTGATGTCGCGCGAAGGGGTGGATGTGGTGCTCTCCTACCATGTAGGTCCCAAGGCCGGGGATATCCTGCAACAGAACGGCGTCGAGATCTTTACGCTGCCCCGTGACCGGCAGTCCCTGACACTCCGGGAAGCTGTGGATCTTTATCTGAAAGACCTGCCGGCCTGACCGCTCCGTATCGCTTCTCAGAACCGCCGAAAATATTACCTTTGTGTCCCAAAACAAGGTAATATGAAGATACTGTTGATCTACATGAAAGATTTTGTTACGCGACCCGTAACGAAAACCCTGGCGGATTTTCCGGATACAGAGGAGGAGCTCTCCCTGCAGGATGTACAGACGGTTTTTATCCATGCCGAAGCGGAAGACATGGAGAACCCTGCACCCGTGGAGAAAAAGCTCCTGAAAAACATCAAGTGGGCGGCCGGCAAGAACGGTACGAAAAAAGTGGTGTTGCATTCTTTTGCCCATCTCTCCGACAGCAAGGCAGACCCTCACTTTACCAAGGAGATGTTCGACCGGGTGGAGGAGCGCCTGAAGAATGCCGGTTATGAGGTGTGGCAGACCCCTTTCGGTTACTTTCTCGACCTGGAGGTGAAGGCTCCGGGCTATTCTCTGGCCAGGATCTTTAAAAGCATCTGATCATGGAAAAGATCTATCCCGACTCAGAAGTGGAGCTGACCCCTTTTGTGGCGAAGCATTATGATACTCTGCTGAACGTGGTGACACTGGGTTTTTACCACAGGTTCATCCGGAAGGCGATCGCTGCCATGAAGATCCGGGGCGATGAGCAGATCCTCGATCTGGGGTGCGGGACCGGCCGGAACGCCTGCCTGATGTATGAATACCTGAAAGAGGGCTCGGTGACCGGCCTGGATATCTCAGAGGTCATGGAGGAACAGTTCCGGGAAAAGTGCAGGGACCGGCAGGGGGCTGAATTCATCCGGCAGCGCATCGACATCCCTTTCGATCTGGGGAAGAAATTCGACAAGGTATTCATCAGTTTCGTGCTGCACGGCTTCCCGCAGGAGGTGCGGGAGGTGGTGATCCGCAATGCCTTTGATCACCTGAAAGAGGGGGGCACTTTTCATATCCTCGACTATGGTGAGTTCGATCTGGAGAAAACACCTTTTTATATCCGCATCCCTTTTAAAAAGATCGAGTGCAAGTATGCATTCGACTATATCGCCCGGGACTGGAAGGAGATCCTGCGGGGGGTGGGATTTACCTCTTTTGAGGAGAAAAAGTTTGGCGGCCGCTATGCCCGGCTGCTGACAGCGAAGAAAGGAACGATGAACGATGAACGATGAAGGATGATCGATGATCGACGAACTACTAACTACGAACTACTAACTACGAACTACTAACTAGCATGCCTAAAACAGAACCTTTTGACAAGCACCTCGACCTGTACGAAGCGTGGTTCGTGCAGAACCGCTATGTTTATGAGTCGGAGCTGGCAGCGATCCGGGCCCTTTTGCCCGTGGAGGGAGAGGGGGTTGAGATCGGTGTGGGGAGCGGTCTGTTTGCTGCGCCGCTGGGGATCGGTATGGGTGTGGAGCCCTCGGAGG
>WFRO01000317.1 GCA_015486475.1 Bacteroidales bacterium | reverse complement strand
GGTCCAGTCCGTCCTGGGTACCGAACCATATAAATCCCCGGCTGTCCTGCATCATACAATTGACGGAACTCTGGGACAGACCATCCTCGATGGTCAGGTGCCGGAAACGATAAGGCTGAGCTGACACAACCTGTCCGAGGAACAGAAAGAGCATGACCACCCGCCGTATATTCCCCGGAGGTTTCATATAGGGTACATTTTGGAAATCTTACCCCTAAGATACGGACAAAACGGCGAAAATCCAACAGTGCCGCTCCGGGTCATCCCGGTATCCAGGCCCGCGGGCTCTGCTCGTGGTGGACATAAGCTTCGGCATATTTACAGCCATGTTGTAACCCCCGGAAGATCTCCATTTTAGCATGATATTCCGGATAGGTCTCTTCTTTGATCTTCTGGCTTTTGTGTGCGAAACAGGCTTCATGTTTCTTTTCCACGACCGTTGTGATATCACAATAGTCCGTAGGTTGAAAGTGCTGGGTCTGTCCTCCCGTATCCACCTCAAAATAGTAAAGGGATGCTTTCCGGCCCATCGTCAGCCAGGCATCATAGATCAGGAGCGAGCAGGCCCTGTGGTCACGGTGTGTGTCTACGGGCCAGTGGGTAAAGATTATGTCGGGGTTCTCCTGCTCCATCATCTTCCTCACTTCCTCATAACGGGCCCTGTTCACTTCGGTGTCCCCGTCGATCTGCCCTCCGAAGAGCGGCCGGGCATGCAGGATCTTACAGGCCTGCTCCAGCTCTGCCGTCCGGATGCGGGCCGCCTCCTCATGGCTTGTGCCGGGAATGCCCGCCTCGCCCCGTGTCAGGTACCAGGCGACAACCTCATGACCGGCCAGGGCGTAGCGTAACATGGTCCCGCCACATCCCGTCTCGGGATCATCCGGATGGGCTCCCGCCACCAGGATCTTCAGTTTCTTGCCGGAAGGATCCGGCCGTAAAGCGCTCCCCTGCAAAGGCCGGGAGACGGCAGCCCCCGCCGCGGCAACGGACAGGCCTAACATGTTTCGACGTTTCATAATATAAAGTTTGGAGTGCCTAGAGTTAAAAGTTATCGAGTATCGAGTTTTGAGTATCGAGTATCGAGTTCTTGGCTCTTGGCTCTTGGTTCATGATTCTTGGTTAGTAGTTCGTGGTTGGTGGTTCGTGGTTCGTAGTTGGTAGTTGGTAGTTGGTAGTTGGTGGGTGCTGGGTGGGAATGCGTGAATGCGTGAATGCTTTGCCCGACGAAGCTCCGAAGGAGCAAAGGCGGGATTGAAAAACCAGCAATCAAATCAGAATTCAAAATTCTGCATTCGATGTTCGACATTCATCGTTCATCGATCATCCTTCCCATACCTTTCCCTCCGGTAATGCTCCACCTCCCAGCCCAGGATGAAGTCGATCGTCTCCTGCGACAAGGGATGCGGACCGCCGAAAACCTCCGAATACTTGCTTACCTTCATAAAATCCTCATACACATCGAGGGCCGTGACGGCTGTTTTTTCGTTCTCTCCGAGGCCATACAGTCCCAGGTCTTTCACCAATATGATACCGGGATCCCGGCGGTATTTTTTCCGGTATTTCTCAAACCCTTCCCGCACCTCTTCCATGATCTCCGGCAGGGATCGCCGTCCCGACCATATATATTCCGCTCCGCAGTAAACCATGATGTCCGGTGTAAAAGGGATGGATATGGCCCGGAAGGCTTCCGCATCCCCGTAAAAATGCCGGTGCAGGGTATTGTGGCGCAGAGCCACAAACTTGTCCCCGGCCAGGCGGGATAGTTCGTGACGCAGGGTTTCGGCCTCTCGCGTCACCGGCAGCTCTTTGATCTCCTCCGGCCGGATGATCGCCCGGAGCTTTCCGGAGACCATCTCATAAAGTTCCCTGATCTCCTTCGTCGTATGGGCGCTCACAAAGATGCCATGGTTCTGCAGGAAGATCAGTTGCGGGTCTTTGCCGTATTTGTCCTTGTAAGCAGGCAGTCGCTCTTTCACTTTGACAAAAAGGGAATACCCTGCCGCCGGTTCTATGAAAAGGGCATCCTCCCCAAACAGTTGCGGGGTCTTTTCGGCGGCCTGCTGCGAACACATCAGGGCATTGACCAGTGTGGGATGGGTATGCACGACGAAGGGGTATTCGATCAGGTCATGCAGGGAGGTCTCCACCGAGGGTCGCAGGCCCTTCTCCGGATCCACCCGTGCTGCCAGCAGGTCTTCTTTCACCTGGCTCTCGCGGCGCTGCACGTCACTGCTGTACTGTTTCTCCCCGATCATGCGGAGTCGGCTACGGTCCAGTTGCACAAAACCGTCTTTCCCGATGGTTCCCAGCTCGGTTCCGCTGGCCTTCACCCAGATATAACGGTCGTCCTTGTAAGAGGTGTTCCCTCCCCCGGCAATGACATAGTCCGGGTCACTCCCATAATACCTGGAGATCTCAACAAGCTCTTCTATTTTGGATCCTGTTTCCATCTGCTTTTAATTTACCGTGGTCTTTTTCCCCAGCCAGGGAGTAGCCCCGATGAACCATACCAGGGTGCCGCCCAGCACCCAGGCTTTCATGCTCTCGTCACTCATCGTACCGTAATAGCGCATGAACGCCGGCACGACGGTAAGGAACAAACCTGCTATTGCCAGTATTTTGTAGATTGTTTTCATAATTTCTTATCTGTCTTATTCAAAACTCAAAATCCAAAAGTTCAAATCCAAAGTTCAAAGCTCAAAATCCAAAACATTTCCTTTCATCATTTTCCACCTTCACCAGGCAAAAATCTCTTACCTTTTGCCTTGTATTGTCATTCAGTGGTCATTCGGTGGTCATTCGGTGGTCATACAGTTGTAATTAAGTAGAAATTAGGTAGAAATTAGCTCGCTGACGCTCGCGAAATTAAGTAGTAATTTAGTAGTTATTCATAAATCATCATTCAAAATTCAAAATTCGACATTCTGTGTTCGATATTCATTCTTCCATCTTTCCTTTTGCCTTTATACTTTAGCCTTTATACTTTATACTTCGTTCATCCTTCATCCTTCATCCTTCGTCCGCCATAGCTGGTTCCTGAGCTTGCCGAAGGGTAGCGACGGCGGGCTTCCTCTGGTACACCCGGCTGAACAGCACATACAACCCCACGGCCACCACCCACACCGGTGCGGGGAGGAAGAAGAGGTCGACATGGAACCAGAGGGCTGCCACGAGGGCGGCGCCCAGCATGAGGAACCAGGTCCATCCGGCGGCCTGGTTGAACATGATCCCTTTTCTTTCGGCGTAATCGTCCTGCAGGCCCATGCGGGGCAGCAGGTAATAGTCGGCAAAGACGACGGCGCCCATGGGCACGAGTATCAAACCGTAGAGGGCGACGAAGTCGAGCAACCGCATCACCAGCGCCGGGAAGAGGGCAGCCACGGTGGTCACCAGCCCGGCCACGAGGGTCACCTTCCAGCGGCTCCACCCCGAGGCCACCTGCAGGGCCATGCCGGCACGGTAGAGGGTGGGGTTGGCGGTGGTCCATCCGGCAATGACCACGGCCAGGGCGCCGGAGATACCCAGGGCCTCGTAGGCCACCACGCCGGGAGCAGCGCTGTGGGCCGCGGCATACAGGATGCCGGAAGCGATCCAGGCAACATAGTGACCCAGGAACATACCGACAGCAGAGGCAAAACCATACGTCCATTTTTTTGCATAGCGCAGGATGGTCAGGTCGGACATGCCCAGGTGCATGGCGGCGTTGGCCAGCCAGGTGAAGAAGATCACATGCCAGATGGTGAACTGCGACTGTCCCGCCACGGCGGTGCCGGTCCATATTTTTGTGCGGGCCACCTCCCAGAAGTTGTGCGCCCCGGGGACGATCCCCAGCTTGGGCAGAACAGCCACCGCCGCCGCCACGAAGATGAGGAACATCCACGGTGCCGAGACCTTGGCAAAACGCGCCAGGGCATCAAAGCCCAGAATGGCCATTGTAGTGATGACCGCTCCCACGGCAAAGACCGTGATCACCCACCCCACACTGTTGGGCAGCATGTCCTGCAGCGTAGGCATGGTGATATGGAAGGGAATGCCTACGGCCGTAGCCGAGACGGCCACCATGGCGCCGGCCAGAAAACAGAACATCAGGGCATTGACGATATTGTAAATGAACACCAGCACCGGCCCGGCGATCTTCTTCAATTGCCAGTAAAGGGAGAGGCGTTTTTTCACGGCGATGGGCGCCGTGATAAAGGCCCAGGAGAACACGGCCAGGATATTACCGATGAGGCCGCCGAGAAACATGTCGGTCACCGACACGCCATGGGCCACGAACAACATGCCGATGACGAACTCGGTGCCGGCGACATGCTCGCCTGCATACATGCCCAGGAAGTTGCCGATGCCCTGCAGCTTGTTCTTTGTGACCGGCTCCCGGTCAAACTCATACAAGGCATCCAGACGCTGT
>WFRO01000316.1 GCA_015486475.1 Bacteroidales bacterium | reverse complement strand
GGACCGGCTGGCCGCGGAAGGGCTGGTGTTCACCGATGCACATACGAGTGATGCCACCTGCTCTCCCTCCCGTTTCTCCCTGCTCACCGGCGAATACGCTTTCCGGGAACATATCCATGTGCTCCCCGGCAACGTGCCCCTGAAGATCCGGCCCGGCAGCGCCACCCTGGCCACGGTCTTCAAGGATGCCGGATACACAACAGGCGTGATCGGCAAGTGGCACCTGGGCCTGGGCGATGACCAGCTCAACTGGAACGGTCCCATCAAGCCGGGCCCGCTGGAGATCGGTTTCGACTACTGCTTTCTCATCCCCGCCACCGCCGACCGTGTGCCCTGCGTCTTCGTGGAAGACCATCATGTAGCCGGTCTCAACGCCGGCGATCCCATCGAAGTGAACTACCGCCAGAAGGTCGGCAATGACCCCACCGGCAAAGACCATCCCGAATACCTGCGGATGAAGGCCCGCCCCGGACAGGGTCACAACAACACCATTGTCAACGGCGTGGGTCGCATAGGCTACATGAGCGGCGGCCACTCCGCCCGCTGGGTGGATGAGCTCTTCCCCGACATCCTCACCACCAAAGCCGAAGATTTCATCCGGAAGAACAAGGACCGGCCTTTCTTCCTCTACTTCGCCTTCAGCGATATCCATGTACCACGCCTGCCCAACCCCCGTTTTCTCGGGAGGTCTACCATGGGCAACCGCGGCGACGCCATCGCCCAGATGGACTGGTGCACAGGACAGATCATACAGACCCTGAAAGACCTGGGACTGGCGGAGAACACGCTGGTCATCTTCTCCAGCGACAACGGTCCCGTGCTCAACGACGGCTATGAGGACGGTGCACCCGAGTTGGTGGGTCAGCACAAGCCCGGCGGACCTTTCAGCGGTGGGAAGTACAGTATCCTCGAGGCCGGCACGCGTGTGCCTTTCATCACCTGGTGGCCCTCCCACATCAGGCCGGGCGTCAGCGATGCCCTCATCAGCCAGGTCGATCTGGTCGCCTCGATGGCGGCCCTCACCGGCACAAAACTAAAGCCGGACGATGCTCCCGACAGCTATGATCTGCTGCCGGTACTGCTGGGAAAGTCCTCCAAAGGCAGGGAAGTATTGGTGGAATCAGCCCACACCCGCGCCCTCCGGATGAAAAACTGGAAATACATCCTGCCGCATGACGGACCACCTCTCTATAAAGCCGTGAACATCAAGTCGGGACTCTCCCGGGAACCGCAACTGTACAACCTGACCGACGACCCCGCCGAACAACACAACCTGGCAGGCAAGGATCCGAAAAAAACGAAAAAAATGAAAACCCTTCTCGAAAATATAATGAACGACGGCCACAGCCGGCCCGGATATGGGAAATAGGGAATCATAAATTTATTTATCTGAAATATTTTAACACTTTTTAAAATGAAAAAAGCTTACGTCTTCCTCCTGAGTGTTCTGCTGGTAACGGCCGGCTTTGTAATGACCGGTCATCCTTCTTACGGGGCCACACCTGAAAAGCCCAACATCATCTTCATCATGGCCGATGACCTGGGCTATGGCGAGCTGGGATGTTACGGACAGAAGATCATCATGACCCCCAACATTGACCGCCTGGCCAAAGAAGGTATCAAATTCACCGATTTTTATTCGGGGCAGGCGGTATGTGCGCCGGCACGCTGCACGCTGATGACCGGCTACCATACCGGTCACGCCTACATCCGGGACAACCTGCAGCCCAAAGTACGTAACCCCTACACCCCTTTCCCGGGTCAGGAACCCATCCCCGACTCCATCGTCACCGTGGCAGAGTTGCTGAAAGCACAGGGTTATGCCACGGGATGCATCGGCAAATGGGGCCTGGGCAACACCTTCACACCGGGCGATCCGGTGAAGCAGGGCTTCGACTTTTTCTACGGATACAAATGCCAGGTGCATGCCCACAACCATTATCCCGAGTTCCTGTGGGAGAACGACTCTATCGTCCACCTCCCCGGCAACAACGGCCGGACATTGCGCGGCGCCCTGCATTCGCAGGATCTCTTCACCGTCGAGGCGGTGAAGTTCATCAACCGCAACCAGGACAAGCCTTTCTTCCTCTACCTGCCCTTTATCATCCCCCATCTCTCCATACAGACCACCGATCTGTACCTCGATATGTACAAAGGCCATGTGGAGGAGACGCCGTACCAACACCATGGTTACCT
The DNA here is from genome assembly GCA_015486475.1 of Bacteroidales bacterium. Classification (GTDB taxonomy): domain Bacteria; phylum Bacteroidota; class Bacteroidia; order Bacteroidales; family VadinHA17; genus DRPN01. Next base: position 2,997 of record WFRO01000316.1, on the reverse strand, counting down.
GAAGAATCCATACCCCCATGCCGCCTATGCGGGGATGATCACCCAGATGGATGCTGCCGTAGGCCTCATCATGGAAGCCCTCCGGGGCCTGGGGCTGGATGACAACACCATCGTCTTCTTCACCAGCGACAACGGCCCTGCCTACAACCGGCTGGGCGGCTCAGATGATAAGTTCTTCAACAGTGCCGGCGGCCTCACCGGTCTGAAAGGCTCCCTCCACGAGGGGGGCATCCGGGAGCCGCTGGTGATACGGTGGCCCGGAAAGATCAAGCCCGGCAGGGTCACCGACCGGCCCTTTGCCTTCTGGGATGTGCTGCCCACCCTCTGCGACCTCGCCGGCGCCCCCACACCCGCCGGCATCGACGGCATCAGCTTCCTGCCCACCCTCACCGGCCAGGGAAAACAAGTTGAGCACAAGGTCCTTTACTGGGAATTCCGCGCTTATGGCGGCCAGGCCGCCGTACGCATGGGCGACTGGAAGCTGCTGATCACCAACCTGCGACGCAGGAACCAGAAACCGGAGATGGCCCTCTACAACCTGAAAAAAGACCCGGCCGAACAACAGAACCTCGCGGACAAATACCCCGAAAAAGTGCAGGAAGCCCTCCGCCTCATGCAACAGCAACATACACCCTCCGCCCTCTTCCCCTACCCCGAACTGGAGAAGTTCGTAAAGGAACATCTGCAGCAATAATGAACTGATAATGAACAGAAGAGCACGAACCGGCCATATCAACTACGTAGCTAACTACGTAGCACACTACGTAGTTATACTTTCATTATTGTCTGGTTACCATTAAGTTACAATAATGTATTTTACAAACTTTTTTTCTACTTTATCAAAAGTACGAAAATCCGCTTTCCTGTTTGTCCTGGTCCTGGCCGCCACAACCGTCACAATTTCCTGTAAGACTGGTAGTTCCGGAGAGGAGCAAAGGCCCAACATCCTGTGGATCGTAGCCGACGACCTGGGCACCGACCTGGGGTGTTATGGCGAGAAGGCGGTGTACACTCCCAACCTGGACCGGCTGGCGGCCGAAGGGGTGAAATACACGGGTTTCTTCACGGTCACGGCCGTCTGCTCCCCCAGCCGCTCGACCCTTGTCACTGGCATGTACCCGGTGAGCATCGGCTGCCAGAACCACCGCACCCGTTACAAGAAACCCCTGCCGGACGATGTGGTGCCCGTTACCTGGCTCTTCCGCCGGGCCGGATACTTCACCTGCAACGGCGATTTCAGGAACCGCGACCGCCGCGGCAAGCAGGACTACAACTTCACCGCAGACAGTCTTTATGACGGCACCGACTGGAGCCAGCGCAGGGAGGGACAGCCTTTCTTCGCGCAGGTACAGATCCACTACCCCCACCGTCCCTTCTCCCATGACACGCTGCGACCCGTCGACCCGGCAGAGGTGACCACCCCCCCGTATTATCCCGACACCGCCCTCACCCGCAAAGACTGGGCCCTCTATCTGGAAACCATCCAGCTCCTCGACCGTGAAGTAGGAAAAGTTTTACAGCGCCTCGACGAGGAAGGACTGCGGGACAACACCATCGTCTTTTTCTTTGGCGACCAGGGACGCCCCATGGTGCGGGCCAAGCAGTTCCTCTACGACCCCGGTACCCACACACCGCTGATCATCCGTTTTCCGGCAGGGCAAAAGAAAGGCACCGTGGAGGACCGCCTGGTGAGCAATGTCGATCTGGCCCCGGCCTCCCTCCACCTGGCCGGCATACCCATCCCTGCCTGGATGCAGGGCCTCGATTTTCTGGATCCCTCCGTACCGCCCCGCACGTGGGTCTTCACCATGCGCGACCGCCGCGATGAGACCGTCGACCGCATCCGTGCCGTACGGACGAAAGACTTCAAGTACATCCGTAATTTCCACCCCGAACTGCCCTACACACAGTTCAACACCTATAAAAAACAGGCTTATCCTGTCCTCACACTGATGCAGATCATGCACCGCGAAGGAGAGCTCACCCCTGAGCAGGACTGGTTCATGGCAGACCACAAGGCGCCGGAGGAGCTGTACGACCTGAAGAAAGATCCGTACGAAGTACACAATGTGGCGGACGTCCCGGGATATGCCGACACCCTGCAGGAGCTCAGGATCCTTATGGACACCCTCCTGAACCGTTACGACAAAGGCACCTACCCCGAAGATCCGCGGGAGATAGAATTTGCAAAGAAACTGGCTGCCAGACGCTACAAACAGATCATGAAACACCGCGGCCTGGGTGAGAACCCCACCGATGAGGAGATACTGGAATGGTGGAATAAAAAACTGGGGATCGATGAAACGATGAAGAGATGAAGCGATAAAGCGATGAAGAGATTATGCGAAAAAATATGGGTGTTGAGAGACATACTATCTTTGCGTCCTCTGGCGCTCCTTTGCGCCTCTGCGTGAAGTCTTTAACCACAAAATTCAAATAATGAGATTTAAACCATGAAGGATCTTTTTATTCTCCTGTTTTTTAGTCTTACGTCCCTGATGTCCCCGGGACAGAAGCCCAACATCGTTTTCATCCTGGCCGATGACCAGGGGTGGCGCGATCTGGGCTACATGGGCAGCCGTTATTACGAGACGCCCGGGATCGACCGGCTGGCCGCCTCGGGGATGGTCTTCACCCATGCCTATGCCAACGCCCCCAACTGCGCTCCCACACGGGCGGCCCTGATGTCGGGGCTCTATGCCCCCCGCACCGGCATCTACACCGTAGGCCCTTCAGAGCGGGGCAAGCCCGCTTACCGCCGCCTCATCCCCGTGAAGAACCAGACCGTGCTGGACACAGCCTTCGTAACGATCGCTGAGGCGCTGCGTGCCCGGGGTTATGTATGTGCCTCCGTCGGCAAATGGCACCTGGGCGATCCTCCGGATTTTGGTCCTGAAGCGCAGGGCTTCGACCTCAACGTGGCCGGCTGGCACCTGGGGCATCCCCGCAGCTATTTCTCCCCCTATCACAATCCTTACCTCCCCGACGGACCCAAAG
>WFRO01000315.1 GCA_015486475.1 Bacteroidales bacterium | reverse complement strand
GCTGTGCTGATGAATTTGGGGAAAGGATCATAGCAGGGAAAATGAAAGCAATGATCCATTGAACAGCACGGAAATTTTTGCGCATAGATCGGCCCATAGATCGATAATTTATATTATGATGACTAATATAATAAAATGTTTTCTGATTTTGCTGCAACTTTACATAACAGTCTGAATTTTCGCGGAGAAGGATTCACGCAAAGAACCGCAAAGCAGGATCGTTGGTAGTTCTTAGGTGGTGGTGGGTGGTATTTCGTCCCGGGCCCACTTCGTCCGACCAGACGTAAGGGCATTACACCAGCACCCAGCACCTAGTACCCTGCACCTTTTATGAAGTTTGGAGTTGTTGTTCGCATTATCGCATCATCCCTTCATCGCTTTATCGCTCCTTACTCCCTACTCCCTACTCCTTACTCAGCTCTCACAACTCATCGCTCATCGCTCCCCTTTGATCACCTCCAGCACCTGCCGGCTGTCGGCGGCGGGGTCGGTCACTTTATTGGCATATAGGATCTTTCCGTCCTTGCCGATAACGAAGGTATAGCGTTCCTCCGTGACGCCACGGGTGAGGGATATTTTCTGGTCTTTATACTGGACCTCGATCTGGCCGCCCTCGTGCACGGGCACACCGAAAAGTCTGGCCACCTTGCCTTCGGGGTCGGAGAGAAGGGTGTAGTTGAGGTTGTAAACATCCCGGAAGATACGCAGTCCTTCGGGGTAGTCGCCGCTGATCCCGGCCACATCCACATCATAAGCCGACAAGTCCTGCATATGATCGCGGTAGCTGCAGGCCTGAGCGGTACACCCACTGGTCATGGCAGCCGGGTAGAAATAGATCACCACCACCTTATTGCCAATATGGTCTTCAGACTTCCAGTCCTTTCCCTGATCGTCTTTCAGGGAAAAAGAGGGGGCGGTATCGCCGGGCTTCAGCACCTGTGCCTTCTGGGCGGAAAGAGACCACCCGGCAAGCAGGAGCAATATGAAAGAAAAAATTGATTTTTTCATGATCTTAAGATTTATGAGTGAATGGATTTTTTCTAAAGATACAAAAACAGAAAAACCCGGCCAAAAGGAAGTGGGAATGACGATCGACGAACGGCGAATGACGAAGGATGAATGACGAGTATTATTACGGGTCTATGAAGGTTGGAGGTTGGAGTGTGGAGTGACGAGTTAAAAGTTAAAAGTGCGCTAAAGTTAAAAGTTAGGTTGACTTTGCGGAATTTAATGGTAGCCTGGTGCTAGATTACCTAACAGTCTGAATTATCGCGGATAAGGCTTCACGCAGAGAGCCGCAAAGAAGCGCGCAAAGAACCGCAAAGGAGAATCGTAGGTGGTTCTTAGGTGGTGGTGGGAGGTATTTCGTCCCGGGACCACTACTTCCGACCAGATGTAAGGGCATTACCCAGCACCCAGCACCTAGCACCCAGCACCTTTTATGAAGTGTGGAGTGTGGAGTGTGGAGTTACTTTTCCCACTCTTCCTACTTTTTAGACTTTTGGACTTTCGACCTTCTTCGATCATCGTTCCTTCCTAAGATCCTGCTGTTGCTCACAATTTTGTATCTTCACGGGTCATCATTAAGAAGAACTCCCATGAGAAGAACACTCATCCTCTACGCTGTGGTGGCGGCCCTGGGGGGACTCCTCTTTGGTTTTGATACCGCCGTGGTGAACGGGGCCCTGCAGTTTTTCCGCGACTACCTGCAGCTGCAGCCTGACAGCTTCATGGAGGGCTGGGTGGTGGCTTCGGCGCTGCTGGGCTGCATTGTGGGAGCCGGGTTCATCGGGCCTTTCGGCGACCGTTACGGCCGGCGTAATATGCTGCGGGTGATGGCGCTCCTGATCCTGATCTCGGCGGTGGGCACCGGTCTGGCAACGAATGTGAAATTCTTTGTCGGGATGCGCATCCTGGGTGGCATTGGCGTGGGGGGCGCTTCGGTGCTCTCGCCCATGTACATCTCCGAGATCGCCCCGGCGAAGATGCGGGGACGGCTGGCCGTCACCTTCCAACTGGCAATCGTGGTGGGCATACTGCTTGCCTTCTTCTCCGATTATCTGCTCATTCATACGGGCGAGAACAACTGGCGCTGGATGTTCATCGTCGAGGGCGTCCCCGCCGCCATCTTTTTCTTCTCCCTTTTCTTCGTGGCACGCAGTCCCCGCTGGCTGGTAAAGAATGGCAATACGGAGGAGGCCCGCGCCGTGATCGCCTCCCTGAACGGTGAGGCTGATCCCGGGCAGATCGTTGGCGAGATCAGGGCCTCCCTTGATGCTGACGTTATCAGCCATATGAAATACCTCTTCCGCAAACCCTATCTGCGTCTGGTGATCATCGGTATGACCATAGGCATGTTCAGCCAGTTCACCGGCATCAACGTGATCATGTACTATTCATCAAAGATCTTCCTGGCGGCGGGTTTCTCCACCGAGAGTTCGGTGCTGCAGACGGTGATCATCGGTGCCACCAACCTGCTCTTCACCCTTCTGGCCATGGCAGTGATCGACCGCCTGGGCCGCAAGAAGATGCTGCTGGCCGGCTCTTTATTGATAACCCTCTTTCTGGGTCTCTTCGCCTGGTTCTTCCTCGCCGGCGTGGAGGGGGTGGTACTGCTGATCCTGCTGGTGCTGTTCGTGGCTTCCTTTGCTTTCTCGCAGGGGGCTGTGGTATGGGTGCTCCTCTCGGAGATGTTCCCCAACAACATACGGGCACGGGCCAACTCGCTGGGATCCCTGTCAGTATGGGTCTTCTGCTTCCTTACTACCCTCTTCTTCCCCCTCGTCGTGGGACTCTTTGCGGGTCCTGACGGTTCCGGTAACGGCGTGGGATACATCCTGGGATTTTATGCCCTGGTGACTTTCGGCTCTTTCTTCTTCTATAAAAAATACCTCTTTGAGACCCGCGGCAAGACCCTCGAGGAGCTGGAAAAGGATGCCCTGGCATGATCTTCCGGTGAAGAATGTACCGATTTGCCTCCTTCATGATTTTACTATAATTTTACTACCAACCACGAACCACGAACCACGAACCACGAACTACGAACTACGAACTACGAACCATGAACTACGAACCAACATCGATCTTACCACCTTCCCTCACCGGTCTTTACACCGACTTCTACGAGCTGACGATGATCCAGGGGTATTACCTGGAGGGGAAGAAGGACGGTACGGCCGTCTTTGATTATTTCTTCCGCAGCAACCCTTTTGAGGGAGGGTATGTGATCTTCGCCGGGCTGGAGAACCTTCTCTCCCTGCTGAAAAATTTTTCCTACCCGAAGGAGGCGCTGGATTACCTGGCGCAGCGGGGTTTCCGGGATGCTTTCCTGAAATACCTGGAGGAGTTCCGTTTCCGGGGGGATATCCTCTCGGTGCGGGAGGGGGAGGTGATCTTCCCCAACGAGCCGGTGGTACGTGTGGAGGGCAACATCATGGAGACGCAGGTAGTGGAGACGCTGCTGCTCAATGTGCTCAACTTCGAGTCGCTGATCGCTACGAAGGCTTCGCGCATCCGGGAGGCGGCGGGACCGGAGGCGCTGATCAGTGATTTCGGCATGCGGCGGGCCCAGGGCATCTCATCGCTGCAGGCGGCCCGTGCTGCCGTCATAGGGGGCTTTGACAGCACCTCCAATGTGGCGGCGTCACTGCTCTTCGGCCTCGAGACCACCGGCACCATGGCCCATTCGTGGATCATGAGCTTTCCCGATGAGCTGACCGCCTTCCGCAAGTATGCAGAGTTGTATGAGGACCACTGTGTCCTGCTGGTGGACACCTATGACACCCTCCGCTCGGGTGTGCCCAATGCCATCATGGTGGCAAAGGAACTGGAGGCCCGCGGCAAAAAGCTGCTGGCCATACGCCTCGACTCGGGCGACCTGGCCTACCTGAGCCGCAAAGCCCGCAGGATGCTGGACGAGGCAGGGCTGGACTACGTGCGGATCATCGCCTCCAACCAGCTCGACGAGATCATCATCCGCAGCCTCGAGGAGCAGGAGGCCCGCATCGACTCCTTCGGTGTGGGTACGCGCCTGGTCACCGGCCATCCCGACGCTGCCCTCGACGGGGTGTACAAGATCGCGGTGCACAATGGCCAGCCGGTGATGAAACTGTCGGAGAACATTCAGAAGATGACGCTGCCCGGGAGGAAGAACATCCTGCGCTTCACCAACGGAGAACAACTCTTCGGCGGTGACGCCATCATCCTGGAAGAGGAGAACAGTGCCGTGGAGGTGTTCTATCACCCGCTCTTTCCGGAGAAGCACAAGAACGTGAAAGGGTTCCGGTATGAACGGCTCCTCAATCCTGTGATGCAGGGCGGGGAGGTCACGGTGCCGCAGGTGCCGGTGCAGGAGATCGCTGCCTATGCGAAGGAGAGGATGGCCACGCTTGACGACAGCCACAAACGCTTCGAAAACCCCCATGTGTACAAGGTGGGGATCAGCGAGAGGCTGATGAGGCTGAGGGATGAGGTGAAGAAAAATATAGAAAATGCGATGAAGCGATGAAGCGATGAAGAGAAGCTCGAAGCTTGATGCTCGAAGCTCGAAGCTCGAATGTATAATTTTTGATCCCACAACTCGATACTCGATACCCGCAACTCGATACTCCTAACCACGAACCACCAACCACTAACCACGAACCACAAACCACAAACCATGAACGCATTACTGATCATAGATGTACAAAACGATTTCTGCCCCGGCGGGGCGCTGCCTGTGCCGGAGGGCGACCAGGTGGTGCCGGTGATCAACGGCATCCT
>WFRO01000314.1 GCA_015486475.1 Bacteroidales bacterium | reverse complement strand
TCGCGTGTCGCCGGCACGCCTGCCAGCCTGGAGCAGTACCCCCAGATGCGCCGGGTCACATGGACGCCGGCGATGGTGCTGCTCAATGCCCTCACCTGGGCGCTCTACCTGGCCGGCTATGAGTTTCTTTTCCGGGGGCTCCTGATCTTCCCGCTCCTGCCTTTGCTGGGCATCGCCGGCACCATGGCCCTCAACCTGGTGCTGTATGCCCTGGCCCATCTCCACAAAGGATGGCGGGAGGTGGGAGGCTCTTTCTTCTTTGGTACGCTGCTGGTGCTGGCCACCATCTTCTCCGGCAGTCTCCTGATCTCTTTCTTCAGTCACCTGGTGCTGGCTCTCTCCAACGGTTATTTTGCCGCCCGGGCCACCCGCAAAATGCAGTACGATGAAGGGAGATAAGCGTCGTTATCTGGTCACCGGCGGCACCGGTTTTATAGGGCGTCGCCTGGTGGACAAGCTGGTGGCACAGGGCCATGAGGTGCATGTGCTCTCGCGCGACCCGGCCAAAAAAGCGCTGTTCCCCTCGCCACAGGTACATTTTTTCACAGGCGATATCACCTCTCCCGAAGCCTTGCAGCGGGCTATGGAAGGGTGTCACGGGGTCTTCCATCTGGCAGCCTACGCCAAAGGATGGGCTCCCGACGACCAGCCCTATGAAGCATACAATGTCACCGGTACGGAACTGGTATTGCAGACAGCCCGGCAACAGGGCGTGGCACGCGTCCTTTTCTGTTCCACCGCCGGTGTCATCAACCCTTCCTCCGACATACCCGCTGATGAGGATACACCACGTACCCTGCCTTTCTTTACGGCCTATGAACGCACCAAGGCAAAAGCCGAGGAGGTGGTGCAGCAGTATGTGCGTGAGGGGGGTGATGCGGTCATTGTGAACCCCTCGCGGGTCTTCGGGCCGGGACCGCTGGTCGAGAGCAACTCGGTGACACGCATCATCGACCTCTTCCGTCGCGGCAAATGGCACATCATCCCCGGCGACGGCCACAGTTACGGCAACTATGTGTATGTGGACGATGTGGCCGAAGGCATGCTGCTGGCCCTGGAGCGGGGCCGCCGCGGCGAGCGCTACATCCTTGGCGGTGACAACCTCACCTACCGGGATCTCTTCGAGGTCCTGCGGCAGGCCACCGGCCGCCACCCCTGGCTCCTGCCCCTGCCCCTGCCCCTGATGCTTTTCCTCTCCCGCCTGATGATGGGGGGCTATCGTCTTTTCCGCCTGCGGCCGCTGATCACCCCCGACTGGGTAAAGCGTTACATGTACGACTGGAAGCTGAGCTCTGCCAAAGCCCGCCGCGAGCTGGGTTACCAACCACTCCCTTTCGCCGAAGCTTTACAGAAAACCCTTTCATACCTCAAAGGACAAGCATGAAAGAAAGATATTTCACACTGATCACAGGAGCCGGACGCGGCTTCGGACGGGCCATGGCCCGCGAGTGTGCCCGCCGCGGCATGGACCTGCTGCTCACCGCCCTGCCCGGCGAGAAGCTGGCAGCCCTCGCACAGTCCCTGCAGGAAGAGTTCAGCGTCGTTGCCCATTATTATGAGACCGATCTCACCCGTCCGGAAGGCCCCGGAGAGCTGTACCGCTGGACAAAAGAGAACCATTACCCCGTGAAGGTCCTGATCAACAATGCAGGCCTGGGCGCCGTGGGACCTTTCGTATCCAAGGATGCCGCTTTCTACGGCCGCCAGGTCGACCTCAACGTGCGGGTGCTGGTGCTGCTGAGCCGTTTGTTCGTTGAAGATCTCTCCCGTATTGAAGGCTCCCGCATCCTGAACATATCCAGCCTGGCCTGTCTGGCTCCCATGCCGTACAAGATCGTCTACTCCACCACCAAAGGTTTTATCTATGGCTTCTCCAGGGCCCTCCGTACCGAGTACAGCCAGACCCATCTGCGCGTGTGTGTGGCCATCCCCGGCCCCATGCATACCAATGCGCATGTAACCAAAAGGATCAACGACCAGGGATTCATGGGACGTGCCATCGCCTGGCAGCCGGAGAGAGCAGCCCGTATCTGTATCAACGGCATGATGAAAGGAAAAGCATTTATTCTTCCCGGATTCTATGAAAAATTCAGTTTCCTCGCAGAGAAGATCATGCCCCTCTCCCTGAAGCTCAGGATGATCGCACGATCTTTCAGGAACAACCCGCCCAGCTAGAGACAGGTGGAAGTGTGAAGTATGGAGTACTTGGAGTGCCTAAAGTGCGCTAAAGTGCCTAAAGTTAAAAGTTGACGGTGCTGGCTAGGTGCTTGGTGCAAGGTGCTAGGTGCTGGGTAAAAACTTCTCAACCTTTCAACTCATCAACATATCAACTACTTCGAGTTTCCTTTTGCCTTTCCTCGTCCGACGTAGTTCCGATAGATCGGGACGAAGTCGGATTACTTTTGCCTTTTTACTTTTGCCTTTTGCCTTAATAATTCCGTATCAGGCGGTTTCGATAAAGTTGAAGGGAATGCCGAGCACGGAAGAATAGTACTGTCCGCGTTCCAGAATATCATCATCGCCCTGCTCATAGCTCCAGTTGATGCGGAGCTTTTTGCCCTCTTTCTCAACTGCCGAGAGTACCTGCAACATGGTAAGGATATATTTTGCCGAAGAGCTGTTGAAATATTCCAGCTCGATGTCCACGGTCGTCACATCTGCCGGCTCCTTCATATAATCCTCTACCCACATTACCAGCGGCTCGAAGAAGGTCTCCGGGTTCTCATGGATGGAACGTCCGCTGATCCTGATATAGCCCTCTTTTTTCAGGACGATCCCGGGTGTATTTGAAGATTGCTCTCTGATAAAATCTTCCATTGATCCGCTTGCGATGTTTGCAGGGTAAAGATAAGAAAAATTTAGTTTTTTCTACAACATCATCCGGGCACGGGGTGTGATCTGCTGATCATCAAACTGTTCCTGCAGATATTTGAAATAAGCGGTCATGGTGATCATCGCCGCATTATCCGTGGTAAAACGCGGTTCCGGGATATACACTTTCCATCCTTTTTGTTTTCCTGTGCGCCGGACCGCTTCCTTGAGAGCCGAGTTGGCCGACACCCCTCCGGCAATGCCCACCTCAGTGATACCGGTCTTCTCCACAGCCAGTATCAGCTTCTGTATCAGGATCTCCACGATGGTCCATTGCAGGGAGGCTGCCAGATCATGCTGATTCTTCCCGATAAAATCAGCATCTTTTTTCAGCTCGTCGCGCAAAAAATAGAGAAAGGATGTCTTCAGTCCGCTGAAGCTGAAATCCAGGCCTTCGACCCTGGGCATGGCAAAAGAGAACCTGTGGGGATCGCCTTCCTGAGCGAGACGGTCGATCACGGGTCCTCCGGGATAGGGCAGTCCCATCATCTTGGCGCACTTGTCAAAAGCTTCTCCCGCAGCATCATCGATCGTTTTGCCGAGGGTCTCCATGGCCAGGGGTTCGGTGACCCGCATCAGCTGTGTATGGCCGCCCGATACCAGCATGCACAGGAAAGGCAGGGAGGGGCTGTGTTCCGGTCCTTTCAGAAAAAGGGCATGCACATGGCCCATCAGGTGGTTGACCCCAATGATCGGTATGCCGCGGGCCAGGGCCAGTGCTTTGGCAAACGAGCTGCCTACCAGCAGCGATCCCAGCAACCCCGGCCCCCGGGTGAAAGCCACAGCATCCAGATCAGGCACCTCCACACCCGCCTCACGCAAGGCCATATCTACCACAGGAACAATATGTTGCTGATGAGCACGCGAGGCCAGCTCCGGCACCACACCACCATATTTGCGATGTACCTCCTGCCCCGCCATCACATTCGACAACAGGACCCCGTCATGTACCACAGCAGCCGAAGTATCATCACAGGAGGATTCTATGCCCAGGATCGTTATGCTCATATTGTATTTTCTTTAAAAATTGCACTATTTTTGCTGATAATGTGAGGATAAGATATCATCTTTCCGGCCATTATCTTAATTTTATAAGATGCAATAAAAAGATAAATTACAAAAATTTTAAGGACCATCAAAAAGTCTGTAAAAATAGCGATCTTTTTCTTACTGATCCTCGCCGGTCTGCTGGGGATGGTGGCAGGGATCATCCATTTGCCGGTAACACAACACTTTCTGGCCGGCAAGGTGATCACCTCCCTGGAAAAGAATCTACAGACGGAATTCTCTTTCAGCTCAATACGTTTCGGCATGTTCAGACCACTGACGTTGCAGGACTTCCTGATCCGTGACCGGCAGGGCGATACACTGATCTTCGCCCGGAAGATCATTGCTCACCCGGACCTGCAGCTCAGCTCCCTGCAGAACAAAAGTTTCGTGATCACAAAGGCCGATATCGATGGGGCTTTTGTCCGGCTCATCGTTCCTGCCGACACCGCCAGCAATTACGAGTTCCTCTTCGGGAAGAAAAACAAGAATCCAT
>WFRO01000313.1 GCA_015486475.1 Bacteroidales bacterium | reverse complement strand
GGTGTATGCTCTCCTGGACGATGGAGGGATTGTCAGCCGTGCCGGGCTGCAGGTGGCCGAAGAGCGTGGGGATGGCAGCCAGCTCGCGCTGCAGGATGGCGGTGATCTCAAAACGCTCGGTCATGATGTCGTAGAGGAGGAGGTTCTTCTCTTTGGCCGTGGCAAAGGCCTGCTCCAGCAGGGGGTAGGCCTCCGGCGTGATCACCATGGGCTTGTCGGCATAGACGTTCAGTCCCGCCTGCACCGACTTCAGGATGTATTCCGTCTTGCGGGCGTTGTTGCCCGAGAGGACCACCACGTTGCCCGGCTTCTCCTGCAGCATCTTTTCCAGGTAATCGGGCCGGTCATAGACCACCTCATGCCAGGCCGTGGGGTTGTCGCTGCGGTGGTTGAACCGGTCGATGAAAGCCAGGAACTCATCCAGCTCCGGTCCTTTGGGAGCATACACATACGCCGTGGGGTTGATGGCATCATACATGCTTTTCTGCACCAGGGCCGCATGGAAATGCCCCGGCTCGAGGGTCATCAGCGTGACCGGATACTTTTGTTCCATGGTATCGGTTTTTGTTTTGCCTTTATTGCCTGTACAGGCGACCATAGCGACGAGAAGAGCGCCGGCGAAGAAAAGGAGGAAAGATCGTCGTAGGTTCATGATGAGGGGTTTGAATTGTTTCAGGTTTCAGGTTCCATGTTCCATGTCATGAGTAAAGTAACGGGTCTAATTAAACCTTCACATAGTTTGTTCCATACGGATACCGTTGGGTGCGGGAGAGGCGTTTGTCGGCCTCGGGGTCGTTGACGAAGCGTTCCGTTTCGGGGTTCCAGTAATGCTGTCCGGGCATGTGCATGGCGATGCTGCTGATGAGGCATACGGTGCAGGCGCGGTGTCCTTCCTCGATGGGGGAGATGGGCGCCTCGCGCGACTTGATGCAGTCGATCCAGTTGCGGTGGTGATCATTGGCCACGTACAGGTGGATGTCATTGGGACCGGGACGCCACTCCAGGATCTTCGGGTCGCTGGCGTCGAGGGCTTTTTTGTTTTTCTCCTGCGAGACGGGATCGCTGGCCGTAGCGGCGTAGTTGCCACGGGAGACGAAGATCCACCCGTCGGTGCCTTCATACCGGATGCCGTTGGTGTAGCCGTTGCTGATGTACATCTCCACACCGTCTTCATAGACGGCTTTGACCATGAAATCCATGTGCACGTCCCAGATGCCGGAGCGCGGGAACTGGGCCACCGCCTCCACGGAAGTAGGACCTGTGAGGGAGGTGTTCATGCCCCAGTTGGCCGAGTCGACGTGGTGTTGTCCCCAGCCGGTGATCATACCGGCGCCGAACTGCTCACAGCGCAGCCATCCGGGACGGCTGTAGCCCTGCTGGGGATGTACACGCAGCTCCGTGTAGTACACCAGGGGTGTGGAGCCCAGCCACATGTCGTAGTTGAGGTTGGGTGGCACCGGCATCTCCGGAGCGTCGGGGCCGGCGGGGTCGCCCGGCAGCCCTATCTTCACCGTCTGCAGGGTGCCGATGCGCCCGTTGCGCACCAACTCGGCAGCGATGCGGAACTGTTGCATCGAACGTTGCTGGGTACCCATCTGCAGGATCACGCCCGTCTTTTTGATCACATCGGAGAGCTGGCGTCCCTCGGTGACGGTCAACGAGGTAGGCTTCTGCAGGTAGATGTCCTTGCCCGCCAGGGCCGCCTCCATGGCCGGCTGGGCATGCCAGTGGTCGGGCGTGCTGATGACCACCGCGTCGATGTCCTTGTTCTTCAGCATCTCCTTGTAGTCGCCGTACATCTTCACGTCCACATACTTTTTCTTCCCGGTCTTCTTCGTGTAATAGTCCTCAACCAGCTTTTTCCCGTCGGCCATGCGGTGGGAGTCGAGATCGCTCACGGCGACAAAGCGCACGTCGTCAAACTTGATCGTGGCCGGCATGTCCCACGAGCGGGCGATGCGGCCGCAGCCGATCTGGCCGATGTTGATCTTGTTGCTCGGGGCATCCTTGCCAAAGACCGTGGAGGGCACGATCGTGGGGATCACCATGGCCCCTGCTGCCGTGGCAGCGCTTTTCTTAACAAAGTTTCTTCTTTTCATGATGTAGGGAATAAGAGTTTTGTCATATAATAGTCATACAGTGGTCATTCATAAATCATAACTCATAAATCAAAATTCAAAATTCATCATTCGGTGTTCGTTATTCGATATTCATTGTCCTTTGAACCTGAAACCTGGAACATGGAACTTGGAACCTGAAAGCTCCTTTTGCCTTCTGCCTTATTACTTCTTACTTTCCAATACCCACTCTATCCCACCTTTCAAATGCTTCCGGAATACCGGATCGGAGTATGTGGAGGCATCATGTCCCAGAGCGGTGTACCATTCGCGGCCGCCGTCCCAGGTGTGGCACCAGCAGAGGGGGAAGTAGTCGCCGAAGGTACGGCCCGGATACTCATCGCGTCCCTTGTCTTTCACGGTTGTCAGGTCGGCCGACAGCAGCACGTGGATGTCCGGGTTCAGCTCGTTGGAGTAATAACATTCGTCATTCACCGTCCAGCGTTGGGGCAGGAAGGAGGTGGAGGGGTTGTCCGGGTCGGTGACCGTGACGACGAACTGTTGGTGGGCGGCATGGCGGACGAACTTACCTCCTACCATGGCCCACATCCAGGGCCAGTCACGCTCGGTGGCATTGGCCGAATGGATGCCTACGAAACCTCCTCCGTGACGGATGTAGTCCTGCAGGGCTTGTTTCTGGGCTTCGTTGTCGAAGACCTCGTTGTTGGTGTTGGAGAAGATCAGCGCATCGTACTGCTTCAGGTTCTTCTTCGTAAAAGCACCCGGATCGTCCGTGGCATCGGCCGTGATGCCCATCTCCCGGCAGATCTCTTCCAGCGCTTTCACACTGGCCGGGATGTTGTCATGGACATACCCTTTTCCGTTCTTTGTGTAGATCAATACCTTCTTTCCTTTTAGATCCTTTTCATGGTGGCCCTGGCCCCATGCGGAGGGGAGAATGAGTGCCAGCAGCAGGAAGAATGTTAGTTGTTTCATGGTTGGTAGTTTGTAGTTTGTGGTTTGTAGTTGGTAGTTGGTGGTTACTTTTCGACTTCTGTTTTCACTTCCGGCGGATAAGCAAAACCGTTCCACATCATCTCCGCCTCTTCCGGGCTCAGGGTTCCGTCAAAGATAAGCATTCTGTAGCGTAATGTGTAGGATCGTCCCCGTTCCATCGTCCAGGGGTGGTGTCGTATGGGGCAGAACTCGAAGAAAAGGTCGCCGCGTCCTTTGTTGGCATCCTCGGGCCATACGCGCATGGGCTCGGGATAGTCCCTGTTGCCGGGGTGGTCCATGAAAAGGATGCCGCAGTCTCCTTCCGGCATGGCCCCTTCGATGCGGCACCAGCGGGCATTGGTGCCGTCGGCATCTTTCCGGGTCTTTCCTTCGGAGGTGAGCACCGTGGAATTCTTGCGGGTCCATCGTTCTGTGGCCCTGTACCCCAGTCCCCCGCCGTAGCGGTAGGCATCCAGCAGGATCCCGTCAGGCAGGGGGCAGGATTGGGTCGTGGTATAATCCACCATCCAGGCATGATCTCCCACATCCCAGGCCCGTACCTGCAGGGTCTCGTCGAGGGCGGTACGGTCGGGACCTTTGGCGCCGAAATCAATGTGTTCCTGGTGCACTTGTATGCCACAGAAGACCGGTCCTTCTGTTATCCCCAGCAGACCGGCATACCGTACGGTGCCCTGGCCTTTGCCCAGGTTCCAGAAGTCCACCTCACGGCCGTCGATATGGGTCTTGGTCCAGGGCCCCCAGAGGCCGTAATGATGACGGTGGTCGGGAGGCTGTATGCGGGTCAGCGTATCTCCGGCAGGAGACCAGAGGGGGTGGATGTAGCCGCTTTTCTGATAGAGGGGATCTACGCCTGCAGGAGGTGCCTGGGTGCGGAAACGGTAACTCAGGACAGGTTGCCCGTCCCTTTTCAGGAGGTAGGAGGCGTAATCTTTCTCCACCTTCATCCGGGGGCTTTCCGCTGCGGATCTTTTCCTCTCCAGCAGAAAAACCCGGCGTGCACGGGCCGGGGTCGTCCCCTTTAATATGAACCAGATACCATTACCCTCCTGCTGGCAGGCGACAGGCTTTTTTTCTTTGCCGGTGATCTCCTGCAGGGACCAGACCAGGGAATCAGTGCTGATATTGTCCGGCATATCCCCGGGGATCTTCGCATATACTGGACAGTTTTGACGGGCATGATCGCCGGCATCCACGGTGATCTTCCAGGAATTTTGGGAAAACAGGGGCAGGGTCACGATGGACATCAGGAAAACAGGCAGCAAAAAATATTTTCTTTTCATATAAAAGATCATTGGAGTGTGTTATGTACCGTATCGATAAATGCCTCCAGGTTTTCCGTAGGGACCTCCGGGGGCATGCCTCCGCCGCAGGACCAGAGGATGCGGGAGTGATCGTTCGTCTCCAGGATCATTTTTTCGGTCTCTTCCCTGACGGTTTCCGGGGTGCCGGCCGCCAGCACGTCGCGGGGCGGCAGGTTGCCCAGCAGCGTCACCTCAGGACCTGCCAGGGAGCGTATCTCGTTGAGGGAATGCTCAAAGCTGAAATTGAAAAGGTTGACGCCCATCTCCTGCAGATATTTGGCTGTGATCAATCCCTGGGCGTCGTTGTGCAGGAAACGTACCCGGGTATCAAAAGCACCGAAGATTCTTTGCAGATAAGGCAGAACGAAGGTCCGGAACTCCATATCACCGACGAAGCCGATGAGATCGTCCAGGATGAAGATCCCTTCGATGGAGGGGAAGAGCTCCTTCTGGCGTTGCAGCCAGCGTATCGTGAAGGTGGTGATCTTCTCCAGCAGGGCCTGCACCTCTTCGGGATACATCATGATGTCGGTCATTAGCTCCGTGGTGCCCCGCAGGTAGGAGGCGATGTTCAGCGGGCCCCGTGCCACGGCAAAACGGATGCGGTGTCCCAGCGCCGCGATCTCTTCTTCCATGTTCTTCAGCCGCTGGGTCATGAAAGGCAGCAGGCCGTCTTTGGCCGGGTCGGGGATCTCCAGGGCGGCGATATCCGTGATGTCCCTGATCAGCGTGCCTGCCCAGGGAAGCGAGGCCTCGTGCCAGGAGATCTTGCTGCCGAAAGCCGAAGGCTCGGTGGCCATGCCGTATTCCGACCAGAACCCCGGCAGAAAAAGTACATCCGGGAAGGTCTCCACAGCCTTCTTATTGGTCTGGAACCACGCGGCGTCAGAGGTGTAATACTGAAGTTTGGTCAGCCCGTTCCATCCCGGCAGCCAGGGACTGTCGATGATGAAACCGACATCTTTTCCCGAGCCATGGCCATTGATAACAAAGAGAAGGATCTCCCATTGTTTATCCGTCATAATATGTTTATCTTGATTTAATACAAAGAAAGAAAAATGCTGGTATCTGTTGTTGTTGATTCTTTACAATTATAAGTTTTTTTTTTACCTCAAATCCTGGTTTTAGGAAAATATGTGTACTTTTATTAAAAAGTGACGTCTTTTATAAATTCAATTCGTCTGTGTGAGATCCTTTACAATTATCCTTACGCATAAAATTCTACGCCTATGAAGATCATGCACGAACTGATCACTTTTCCCGGAGGGGAATATCTGAAAGTAAAATGGGATGAGTTTGATCATTTTACGTTCCCCTGGCATTTTCATAATGAATATGAGATCATATTCGTGGAGGAAAGTTTTGGAAAGAAATTTGTTGGTGACAGAATAGAGCCATTTGGGAAAGGCGATCTGGTGCTGTTGGGCAGTGGTCTTCCTCATTTCTGGAAGAATGATCATGTTTACTATGAAAATGACCCCGGTAAGATCGTAAAAGCAGTTGTCGTACATTTTCCCGGGAATTTTATGGAAAGTGAGATCAATGAATTCGGTGATCTGACCTCTGTCAGGAACCTTCTTTCGTCAGCTTCCAGGGGGATCGCGATCGATGCCCCGGACAATATACCCATTGGGAAAAAAGTGAAAAAATTATTACGCGTTTCAGGGGTAGCACGATTCCTGTTGTTTTTTGAGATCCTGAAGGACATGGCTGAATCGGAACACTATCATTTGATGGCTACACGCGGCTTTGAGAATGATCTCTCACAGTTTGAGATGCAAAATCGTCGGTTGATCAAGACTCTGCAGTTTATTAACCGGAATTATACCAATAAGATAACCCTGGAGGATGTGGCCAGAAAATTTGGTTTCAATGCTTCTTATTTGAGCCGGTATTTTAAAAAAAATACAGGGAAAAGCTTTGTTTCTTATATCAACGAGTTGAGGATCAATTATGCCTGCCGTTTATTGATCGATAATGATCTGTCGGTAACCCAGATCTGTTATGAATGTGGGTTTAATAACCTTTCCCATTTTTACCGGACCTTTAAAAAACGGGTAAAATTAATGCCTAAAGAGTATCAGAAACAATATTTACTGGGGTCGGAAGAAATGCAAAAAGGCTTTTGTTTTTAAGTTGATCCGGCAAAAAAAAGTTCCCTCGGTTGAGGGAACTTTTTTCGATCTGTTTTGAGGTGGGTATAATTCCCGGGAGTATTCCTGACCGGATCAGTCTTGCGGGACAACGTCTCCTTCACCTGGTCCGTCAACCCATTTCCAGGGTTTTACATTGTTTTCAGCTCCGGGATATCCTTCATTCTGGTTGATCACTCCTTCGAGGTTCCCGTTAATGGCCGGGGCCGGCACGGGCCACAGGACGATCCAGGGAGCGGCCCTGTATGTGTAATGGGGTGCGACAATATTCTCACGATAGAAATTGTTCTTCTCGATCACTCTGTCATACCAGAAGTTATCAGATGAAAAGTTATTCATACTGTAACTTTTGCCATTGTAGCAGGTCTTACCCGTTTCGGCCAGTATGAAAGCTATTCGCGTAAGTTCTGTTTTCCGGGGCTCTTCATAATAGAGTTCACGTGCCCGTTCGTCAAGGATCGTTCCTATGTTAATATCTGCAGCAGTGTAAGGAGCACATCCGGCGCGGGTACGTACCGCATTTACATCGGCGGCTGCATTGTCAGGATCTCCCTTCCAGAAATAAGCTTCTGCCCGCAGCAAATAGGTCTCGGCCAGACGGTATACATACCAGTCACCGCGTCCGCCGTCCGGTGTTGCATCTGTCGGGTCAGCCACATATAATTTATAATAAGGCCAGTTATACCATGAGCGGATAGTATCCGTGCAAAGTATACCACCGGCGGAATCATATAACTGAAGATGTTTGCCATAATAAGGGTCTCCTTTGGTGATCAGGTCCGGGTCATTATATACCAGGTCCGTCATATTCATCCAGTTTCCGGGTGCATGACGCAGGTCATTGGGATCGGTCCATATCGTGAACTGTCCGTATGCACTTAGCCTGCAACGGCCTATGCCTCTACCGTACTTGGTGACAAGATCGATCTGAACACCATGTGAGCCCAGAGGCAGGTCACGCATGCCCCTGTTCCCGTATGGGGTTTTGATCTTGTTCGATCCGTAAAAAGGAACACACTGCCTCATGATCGAAGTTCTTTCGCTGGCTCCTCCTTCTGTGAAATCTTCACGGGAGATAAGCATAAAGATCTTTTCAGTGTTTTCCGGAAGCGACTTGTTCGGAGCCTGATGAAGATCCCAGATCACATTGCGGGTAGTATCGTCTTTGTCAACGCCAAACCTTTCAGTCATCAGATGATGATAGCCGTCATTGATCACAGCACTGGCTGCGGCAATGGCACCGTCGAAATCCAGCAATGCCAGGTCAACTTTTGCGAGCAGGTGGTACACAGCAGCCTTGTTGACATCCCCTATGGGTACGCCGTCACTCTCCTTATAAACCCACTGGGCCGCAAAAGTGAGGTCTTTTTTACATTTTTCCAGGATGCTTTGACGGGTGCAGGAATAAAAATCCAGCTTGGGCTCGGTGATCTCATGCAGGATCAACGGTACGTCACCGAATTGGTTTACCAGACGATAGTAAGCCCTGGCCCTGTGGAAGTAAGCTTTTCCGAGAATGTTGTTCTTTTCTTCCTCACTGGTCCATTCTGCATCATCGATCCTGGAAATTACCGTGTTGGCATATTTGATCCGGTAATACTGTTCACGCCAATACCAACCTATCCTGTTGCAATTAACACTGTTCAAACAGGCATCAGGCAATATTTGTGCCGGGAGGTCCTGTGCGGGACCGGTCTTATCCGTCGTTCCCTCAACAGCTACGTCCGAGAAAATGTTTTCAGTGATCTCCGGTG
>WFRO01000312.1 GCA_015486475.1 Bacteroidales bacterium | reverse complement strand
GATCTGGTCCTATACAACCGGGCTTGTGCTGATCATTGTCAGTGTGATATTAGGCTTTCTTTTCCGTAATATAAACAGCATCCTGCAATGGCTGGTCTCCGGTCTGTGGGGCGGATATACTGCCGCCAATATTCTGAAATGGTACTGGTGGCGGTTCAATGCCCAGGGATATTTCTGGGGTATGGTAGCCGGGATCACTGTGGCGCTCATCGCCCCCTATGCATTACCTTCGTTGATGCCGGATGTACCTAAAGATATCGTATTATTATATTTTTTCCCTGTTTTGTTGTTGATATCCCTGGCAGCCAGCATTGCCGGCACCTATGCCTCTCCTCCCGTGGAAGAAAAAGTACTGAAAGAATTTTACATCAGGGTTAGACCCTGGGGGTTCTGGAGTCCTGTGCATGCGAAAGTGGCAGCAGAAGATCCTTCTATCAGGAAAAACAGGGATTTTGTAAGGGATATGTTCAATGTTTCAGTCGGGATCATGGTGCAAACCGCTTTGATCGCTTTCCCCATCGTATTGGTGTTGAAACAGTGGCCCTGGAGCCTGTTTTGTCTGATCTTTATCGGGGCAGGTGTGATCATCCTGAAAAAAACATGGTATGATAAGCTGGAGGATCTTTACTCATAAAAGGTACAGACATAGGACCCATCCCGGAATAAAATAAGTTTTGGTTTTTTATTACGAATATTTTCTTGATTTTTAACAAAAAAGCTGATCAAAATGGAAAAAGACAAGCAAGTCAGGTATCCTGACAAATTACAAAAGATAAAAGCATACCTTGAGCGGAAGAAACTTCCTGAGCGGGTCGTTTTTGTGGTGATGGGGATCGTTGCCACAGTATGGTTCCTGGTCCGGGTCATCCCCAAGCCGCAAAGAGCTACTTATCCGTGCATGCGGGTAGCGGCACCCATTATGTCCAGCTTTGTAATCTGGCTGATGACGGTGACTGCTTCGGTTTTCGGGATACGGAAGGCGTTTGTTTATTTCAGGAAGCACAGGTTCCTGGCCGGGGGGCTGCTGTTGTTCCTTGGCCTGGCTGCGGGTATGGTCTCCATGGTCCTTCACACACAGAAAAGTTATGCCCGCCAGTATAAGAGTACTGCCGATTTTGTACCCAACGATCCGCTGGGTGTTGCACAGGGGATTCACCCGGGGCGGGTCGTATGGGTGTGGGATCCGGACGCCACCAATGAAAATCAGACCGGTACTGATGACGGTCAAATAGAGGTGAGCGAAAACGATGATTATTATTTCCTCAAAAAAAACAATGACCAGCTGGTGATCGACACCATGGTAGCACGCTCGGTCAGGGAACTGACAGGAGAGCCTACGACGGGAAAGGCCTGGGATGCCTTGTTCCGGTATCACAACCAAAAAAAATATGGCAGCGCGGATCCTTACCAGGAAGGAGAGATCATTTTCATCAAGATAAATGCCACTTCCATTCTTCAGGGAGACGGAGGGCACGACTGGTCGACATGGGGGCCCGGGCTGGTCAAATATAAACCGTCCTGGATGGATCATCCTGACATTGTTGAGACAACGCCTCAGGTGGTACTCTCCGTTTTGGAAGAACTGATCAATGATGCCGGGGTTAAACAGGAAGATATCTATGTGGGGGATCCTATGAAGAATGTTTACAAACATCTGTATGATATGTGGAAGGAAGAATTTCCCAATATCAATGTGCTGGGTAATGACATCCTTTTTACAGGGCTGGATCTGGAAGCACTGGGAAGAGTGCCTGTAGAACCGGGAAATGAAGATGTTTTCTATTCAGATCAGGGACATGTTATGAAAGATGCTGTATCCGATAAGTTATACACCATTCTGGAAAAAGCGGATTATATGATCAATATCGCGGCCCTGAAGGCGCATTCGCGTGCGGGTATAACCTTATGTGCCAAGAATCATTTCGGTTCACAGGGCCGCCAGTCGGCCGAACATCTCCATCCGGGCCTGGTGGCCGATCCCGATGACACTCCGGTGCGTACCGATTATGGCATGTACAGGGTGCAGGTGGACATCATGGG
>WFRO01000311.1 GCA_015486475.1 Bacteroidales bacterium | reverse complement strand
TGGCCAGGCGGTACATGTAGTCGTAGATGTTCTTTACGGGTTGTCCGTTGATGGCCGTGATGACATCGCCGTTCTTCATGCCGCTGTGTGCAGCGGGACGCCCGGGGATGACGATGTCCACACGCAGGCCCGTGGTGTCCTTGCCGGCGAAGTCGGGCATGATCCCCAGCGTGACCTTGAAGCCGCGGCGGCTGACGCCCGTACCTTCCTTGGGACCGGCCATGCGAAAAGCCGGTTTGCGGGCCATGGTGTCCAGTTCGAAAGCCAGGTTGAAAATATAGTCATCCACCTTCTTCAGACCTTCGTAGTTGATCTTGTCCGGCGTGTCGAAAGGCGTGTGATAATCCAGGTGGGAGCCTGTGGAGAAGAAAAAGACGGGGATCTCTTTGCCATAGAAAGAGGCATGGTCGGAAGGCCCGTACCCTTCCGGGGAGAGGGCCAGCCGGAAATCCCCGGCGCCGGGGGTGGTTTTCAGCAGGCTGTCGCTGATATCGGAGGTGCCGGTGCCACCGACCTCCAGTGTGCTGTCGGCCTTGAGACGGCCCACCATGTCGATGTTGATCATGGCGATCACCCGCGAGAGGTCGATGAGCGTGTCGTTGACGAAGTATTTCGATCCCAGCAGCCCCATCTCCTCGGCGCTGAAGTTCACGAAGATGACCGTGCGTTTCAGCTGGTCACGGCGGGAGGCCATTTTTTCAGCGATCTCCATCACCGAGGCCGTTCCCGAGGCGTTATCGTCGGCGCCGTAATGCACGGCGATGGTGTCGGGACGGCGGCTGGAGGTGTTGGGGCCGCCCATGCCCAGATGATCACAGTGGGCCCCTATGACAATGTACTGGTCTTTCAGCGCCGGATCGTTTCCTTCGAGCATGGCTACGACATTGGCTGTCTGCACCTTCTCTTCCTCCACCCCGGCATGACCCGTGACCGTTACGGGAAGGACGAAGCCGGCCGGCCTGCGGGTGCGGTTAAGCTGCTGCTCCAGCTCTTCAATGGTCTTGCCGGTACCTTTCAACAGCAGATCGGCCACCCGTCGGGTGATCTGCAGGGCCGGGATGGATACCGGCTGTACGTTCTTTTTCAGCTTGTCCAGCCCGTCCTTCGGATCGAACTCTTTGCCCGAGACGAAGAGGATGCCGGCGGCACCCCTGTCGCGGGCGGTCATGGCCTTGTCACGGTCGCGGCTGAAAGGGGCAAAAGGGCTGCGCAGGTCCTCCGGCTCCGGGTCGCCCCGCAGCACCAGCACCCACTTCCCCTTGACGTCCTGACCGGCATAGTCGTTCCATTTCAGACTGTCCTCGTTGATGTCGAACCCGTAGCCGGCAAAGACCACGGGACCAGTGGCAGAGCCGTTGGTCGTGAACGACATGGGCGTGAAATCTTTCCCGGGCGTCAGTTCCTTGTCCCCGATCTTCAGGGTGTTGTTCTTCCCCTCTTTCACGTTTACCGTGACCTTGAAGTATTCCAGACCGTTATCGCCCGGGAGGGTGAGACCGTCGGCCTTATAATGATCACGGATGTATCCGGCCGCCGTCCTGCACCCCGGCGTCCCCGGGTAACGTCCCTTCAGGGAGTCGGAAGCCAGGAACCGGATCTCCTGTGAGAGCTCATCCGTGGTGATCTCCGGCTGTGCGATCTTCGTTCCCTGCTGGCAGGAAACAAGCGCCAGCACGGCAAAAGCAACGAACGGCAGGCGTACAAAGTATTTTTTCATGATAATGGATCGTTTAAAGTTCAGGTTTTTTCCAGAGGGTGATAAAAATAGAAAAAAATCTGTTAGTTCAGAGTGCCGCAACAGTTGCGGGCATGCTCGAAATTGTTGCATGCAACAATTTCGGCATTCACAGTTCACAGTTCATAGTTCATAGTTTCTCATTCGAGCTTCCTCATCTCCATCCTCGCCATCTTCTCCACCTCCAGCGAGGGTACGCCGAACTCTTCCGTCACCCTGCCCAGGATCAGGTAGACGCCGTGGCCGCGGAAGGGGTAACGGCGTAGCGAGGCAGGGAAGTGCACGGTGTCGAAGAACTCTCCTTCAGCGTCGAGCCAGGTGCCGAAGTGCATCCACTCCTCCCGCACGGTGCGCACGTTCTTGATGTGCACCAGCAGTCCTACCATGCGCACCCTGCGGCCTTTGTGGCGCAGCAGGTCGTGCGCCCGCGCCTCACCGCGGAAAGAGCTTTTAAGCAGATCGAACCAGCTGAGGGTCACGGGGAAGCCCAGCAGTTCGATCTCGTCCCAGGCTTTCTCCGTGTCGCTTTCCTCCAGTGGCGGCAGACGGTACTCGTGCGAGGGCACGGGGAAGAGGCTTTCCTGGGTGGGGGAGGGCTCCCGCCGCCGGCCGGCCAGCATGTAAGCCTCCCACAGCAGCTCCTTGCGGGGCCGGCCGGTGAAACGGAAGGCGCCGCTGCGTATGAGGATCTGCAGCTGTTCGGCGCCGGGGGCCAGCCGCTCGTGGAAGTCGGCCAGACTGCGGTAGGGACCGCGGGCCTCCCGCCCGGCCACGAGGCGGCGCGCCAGCGCGGTCTCCAGGCTCTTCAGATGTACAAAACCCAGCCGCACCTCCCCGCCGGCGAGGGAGGTCTTGTAAAAACTCCTGTTGACGCAGGGCAGCACGACCGTGCCTCCCCAGCGACGCACCTCATTCAGATAGACCCATGCGGGGTAGAAGCCGCCGAAGTTGTTGATCACCGCCACCATGAACTCCAGCGGGTAATGGGCTTTCAGGTAGAGGCTCTGCAGGCTCTCCACGGCGTAGGAGGCCGAGTGGGCTTTGGAGAAAGAGTAGCCGGCGAAGGAGGCGATCTGGCGCCACACCTCGCGTGTCACCGCCTCCGGACGACCGCGCGCCCGCGCTCCCTCAAAGAAGCTGTCGGCGATCTTCTCCATCTCGCGGGCAGAGCGGTACTTACCGCTCATGGCGCGCCGCAGCACGTCGGCCTCGGCCAGCCCCAGCCCTGCAAAGTGATGACACACCTTCAGCACATCCTCCTGGTACACCATGATGCCGAAGGTCTCCTGCAGCTGCTCCTCCATGACGGGATGGAGGTAGCGGAAGCCGCCGGGGTTGTGGTAGCGCCGTATGTACTCTTTCATCATCCCCGAGCGGGCCACCCCCGGCCGTATGATCGAGCTGGCCGCCACCAGCGAAGGGTAGTTGTCGCACCGTATCTTGCGCAGCAGACCCCGCATGGCGGGGCTCTCGATGTAGAAGCAGCCCAGCGTCTCCCCCCGCCGCAGCAGGTCTTTGACCTTCTCATCCTCTTTGAAGCGCTGCGTGGCATGCACGTCGACGGTGACCCCGCGGTTGTGGCGTATGATCTCCGCCGCCTCGCCGATGTGGCCTATGCCGCGCTGGCTGAGGATGTCCAGCTTCTCGAAGCCGGTGTCCTCGGCCACATGCATGTCCCACTGGGTGACGGGGAAGC
>WFRO01000310.1 GCA_015486475.1 Bacteroidales bacterium | reverse complement strand
GTATGGGGAAGAGGAAGAGTTGAAGACTTTTGAAGGGAAGAAAGAAGGAACGATGAACGATGATCGATGATCGATGAAGGTCGAAAAGTCTAAAAGTCGAAAAGTCTAAAAAGTCGGAAGAGTGGGAAAAGGTGCTGGGTGCAGGGCAACCACCAACTTTTAACTTTAGCGCACTTTCAACTTTTAACTATCTTCAACTCCACACTCCACACTCCAAACTCCAAACTCAATCGGGGGTGCTGGGTGAATTTGCACAGGGCACAGGGCACAGGGCACAGAGCTCAGAGTGCAGGACCACGAACTACGAACTACCAACCAGGAACTCCCTGATGAGTTCGACGGCTTTGTCGAGGGCTCTTTCCAGGCCGGCAGGGTCTTTCCCTCCGGCTGTGGCGTAGAAGGGCTGTCCGCCGCCACCGCCTTTGATCTCCGGAGCTACGGCCCGTATGATCCCGCGGGCGTC
The DNA here is from genome assembly GCA_015486475.1 of Bacteroidales bacterium. Lineage (GTDB taxonomy): Bacteria > Bacteroidota > Bacteroidia > Bacteroidales > VadinHA17 > DRPN01. The sequence goes on along the minus strand of WFRO01000310.1, from coordinate 22,713 downwards.
TAGGCCTTTCCCCACCAGGCTATCGGCCAGCATGACGGTAATCTGCGGTTTTCCTTTGACCGTCATCCCGCCGACGAAAGCCATCTCACCGGCCTCATTGCGCAGCTGAAAGGCCAGATCTTTCATGGCTTTGGCATCAGGCAGCTCCAAAAGCCCCCGGATGATCTTCACGCCCTCGACCGTTTCGGCTTTCTCCAGCAGCTCCTCCTTCACCCGGCCCGTCTTCTCCTGGTTGCACGTTTCCAGCTGACGCAACAGCTTCGCATTCTCTTCCATGAGTCCATCGATGCGGCTGCGCAGCTCTTTGCCGTTCTTCACCTTGAACAGGCCCAGCAGGCTGTCCAGCGACTTCACCTTCTCCCGCACATACATCCCGGCTTTTCTGCCGGTCACGGCCTCTATCCTGCGTATGCCGGCAGCGACGGCTGTCTCGCCGGTGATCTTGAAAAAGCCGATGTCACCGGTAGCTTTCACATGGGTGCCGCCACACAGCTCCACCGACTCCCCGAAACGGATCACCCGCACCTTTTCGCCGTATTTTTCGCCGAAGAGTGACATAGCCCCCCGGGCCTTCGCCTCGGCCAGGGGCACATCCCGCATCTCTTCCAGAACGATATTCTCCCGGACCATCCCGTTCACCAGGGTCTCGATACGGTCGAGCTCGTCTTCGGACACTTTCTGAAAATGGGAGAAGTCGAAACGCAGATAATCCGGATGCACCAGGGAGCCTTTCTGTTCCACATGGCTGCCCAGCACCTGCCGCAGGGCAAAATGCAACAGGTGGGTGGCCGAATGGTTGCGGGCCGTATCCTCCCGTTTGACCCGGTCGACGGACGCTGTGAAAACAGCCCCGGGATCTTCGGGCAGACGGTCGGACACATGGATGATCAGTTCGTTCTCTTTGCGGGTATCCAGAATGCGCACCTTCTCCCTGTCGTTGAAGATGACACCCGTATCTCCCACCTGGCCGCCCGCCTCGGCATAGAAAGGGGTTTTGTCAAAAACAAGATGATAAAGTTTCTTTCCTTTCTGCTCCACTTCACGGTATTTCACGATGTGCACGGGTGTCTCGAGCAGGTCGTAGCCCACGAACTCCTCCTCACTGCCGGGGATCACCTCCACCCAGTCGGAGGCATCCTGCGTGGCAGCCTGGCGCGAGCGGTCTTTCTGTTTTTTCATCTCCCTTTCAAAGCCCTCCGTATCCACCTCCATGCCGTTCTCGCGGGCGATGAGGGCGGTCAGGTCGAGGGGGAAGCCAAAGGTATCGTACAGCTCAAAGGCATCTTTTCCGGAGATCACCGTCTCCCCTTTACGGCGGTTGGCGGTGACGATCTTTTCCATCAGGGCAATACCGGTGTTGAGGGTTTTCAGGAAAGCCCGCTCCTCCTCGCGTATCACACGGGTGATCAGCTCCTCCTGCTGTGTCAGCTCGGGATAGGCCTCTCCCATCACCTGCTGCAGCACCGGCACCAGGCGGTAGATAAAAGGATCTTCCTGATGAAGGTAGGTGTACCCGTACCGTACGGCGCGCCGCAGGATCCTGCGGATGACATAACCGGCCTTGTTATTGGAGGGGAGCTGGCCGTCGGCGATGGCGAAGGCCACAGCCCGCAGATGATCGGCCACCACACGCATGGCGATATCCCCTTTTTCCGAGGCGCCGTATTCCATGCCGGCGATGGCGCCGATCTCCCGGATCAGGGGCATGAAGATATCCGTATCATAGTTCGACCGTTTTCCCTGCATCACCATGCAGAGCCGCTCGAAGCCCATGCCAGTATCCACATGCTTGCGGGGCAGCGGCTCCAGGGTGCCGTCATCCCGGCGGTTGAACTGGATAAAGACCAGGTTCCATATCTCGATCACGCCGGGGTGATCTTTGTTGACCAGATCACGGCCTGCTTTCTCCTTGCGCTCCTGCTCATCCCGCAGGTCGATGTGTATCTCGGTGCAGGGACCGCAGGGTCCCGTATCGCCCATCTCCCAGAAATTATCCTTTTTGCTGCCATCGAGGATCCGTTCCTTTGCCAGTTTTCCGGCCCAGCGGTCCGCTGCCTCCTTGTCCCGTTCCAGCTTGTCGGCAGGATCGCCGCCGAAGACCGTCACATACAACCTGCCCGGATCGATGCCCATCTCACCGGTGAGGAACTCCCAGGCCAGGTCGATAGCCTCCCGTTTGAAATAGTCGCCGAACGACCAGTTACCCAGCATCTCGAACATGGTATGATGGTAGGTGTCGTGCCCCACCTCTTCCAGGTCGTTGTGCTTGCCGGAGACACGCAGGCATTTCTGTGCATTGGCCACCCGCAGATGGTGCGGTTCCCGGTTTCCCAGGAAAATGTCCTTGAACTGGTTCATGCCGGCATTGGTGAACATCAGCGTGGGGTCATCCTTCACCACCATCGGTGCAGAAGGCACGATCTCATGGCCTTTCGACCGGAAAAATCCGAGAAAACGCTGTCTTATTTCGTTACTGGTCATAAGATTATCTTGTTGTTATTCAGTTGTTTTGATCACTGTATTTAATCCTTTTTCGAGGATTTCAGGCCAAAAAGCTTGTAAAATTAGTTTATTTCCCTTATTTTTGCCGGTAATTTAGTGAAAAAACTTTGCTGAATGGCCAAGGCAAAATATCGTTTTAATCCGGACACTTTACAATACGACCGGATAGAAAACAATTTCCGGCAAAAGATCGTCAGGTTTTTTATCTACTTCTTTGCCAGTATCTTTTTGGCAGGGTTGTATCTGGGCGTATTGTCCCATTTCTTTGATTCGCCCAAGGAGAAGAAGCTGAAGAGAGAGCTTTCCGAGATGCGTTCGCAGTATGAGATCATGAGCAAGCGTCTCGATCAGATCAGTGCCGTCCTGGAAGATCTCCAGCAGCGGGATGATAATCTGTACCGTACGATCTTCGAAGCCGAACCCATCCCGAGCACCATCCGCAAGGCAGGCTTCGGGGGGGTGAACAAGTATTCCGATCTGGAGGGTTACGACAACTCCGACATCATCATCGAGACCGCCAAAAAGCTGGATGTCCTCACCAAGGAGGCGTACATCCAGAGCAAATCGTATGACGAGCTGATCAAGCTGGCCAACAGCAAGGAGAAGATGCTCAAGTGCATCCCGGCCATCCAGCCCATCTCCAACAAAGACCTGCGGCGGGTGGCTTCACAATGGGGCTGGCGCATCCATCCCATATACAAGATCCCCAAATTCCATTACGGCATCGACTTCACGGCCCCCAAAGGCACGCCGGTGTATGCTACGGGTGACGGGGTGGTCAAGAAGGTGATCCGCTCCCGCAGAGGATATGGCAATGAGATACTCATCGACCATGGCTTCGGTTATGTATCCGTTTATGCCCACCTGAGCGGTTTCAACGTGAAAAGATGGCAGAAAGTGAAAAGAGGGGATATTATCGGCTATGTCGGGAACACCGGTCTCTCCACCGGACCGCATCTGCATTACGGCGTAATGCTGCGGGGCAAATATGTGAACCCCATCAACTACTTCTACAACGACCTCACCGCCGAGGAGTATGAGAAGATGATCGAGATGGCCAACAACTCAGGCCAGTCACTTGATTGACAACAGATAAATATCCATCATACAGAACCGTTCTTCACGAACGGTTTCTTTTTTTCCTGTAACGCAATGATGATGAGACGCCACTATCTTGTCCCGCTCCTTTTTTCGCTTCTTTTCCTTTTCCTGATCCCTCCCCTGTTTTCCCGCACCTTAAGCTCATCGACCGTTCTATTGCGCCGTTCGAAGCCACGCCCATCGTCCGGGGAGGTCATATCTTTCCGGCATCCCGCAATGATTTTTTGTATTGTTTTGGAAAACAATGAAAAACTTATGGATATTTAAAGTAAATTTTTTATATTGTTTGGTCATATCTCCATAATTTATAAACCGTGCCGTATAAAGAAAAAAAAGTAGAACGTCTGTATTATACGATCGGTGAAGTGGCTGAAATGTTCGACGTGAACACTTCCCTGATCAGATACTGGGAAAAGGAATTTGATATCATCCGGCCCAAAAAGAACAAAAAGGGGAACCGTCTTTTCACCCCGAAGGACATTGAGAATTTCCACATCATTTATCACCTCGTCAAAGAGCGGGGGATGACCCTGAAGGGGGCCCGCAAGAAGCTGCGTGAGAACCGGCAGGAGACCATAGACAACTTTGAGATCGTCCGTATCCTGCAAAACATACGCAAGGCCCTGACGGAGATCAGGGACCAGATGTGATCCTTCACCTTCACCCACAATATTTTCTGATATGACCACACTGAAAGAGGTTGTCTCTTACCTGAACGGGAAAGCCCCGCTTGCCCTGCAGGAGTCGTATGACAATGCCGGCCTGCTGACGGGCGACGGTAATGCAAAGATCACCACGGTGCTCCTGACGGTGGATGTTACGGAGGCCGTGGTACAGGAAGCGGTCACGCTGGGTGCCGAACTGATCGTCGCCCATCATCCCATTATCTTCAAGGGGCTGAAAAAACTGACAGGAGATAACTACGTGGAACGCACGGTCCTGGCTGCCCTGCGCAACAACATCGCCCTGTATGCCGGTCACACCAACTTTGATGCAGTGGAGGGCGGTGTTAACACTTACATTGCACAAAAGCTCTCTTTAACGAACATCCACATGCTGGCTCCCGCGAAAGGCATGCTGCGCAAGCTGGTGACCTTTGTCCCGGCGGACCATGCCGCGGCCGTGCGGCAGGCGATGTGGGATGCGGGCGCCGGCGTCATCGGCAACTACGACGAGACCAGCTTCAACCTCACCGGCGAAGGTACCTTCCGGGGCAATGAGGAGACCCATCCCTTTGTGGGGGAACCGGGCAATCTGCATTTCGAAAAAGAGGTACGCATCGAGACCATCCTGCCCTCTTTCCGCGAGCACGAGGTGGTGGAAGCCCTGCTGCAGGCTCATCCGTACGAAGAGCCTGCCTGGGATATCTATTCCCTGGAGAACGACTACCCCGGGGCCGGCATGGGAGCCATCGGCACCCTGGAAGCACCTGTCGAAGAAATGTCATTTCTGCGACAGGTGAAAGAAATTTTCCAGGCCGGGTGTATCCGTCACACTTCACTACGCGGTAAACCCGTCAAAAAAGTGGCGGTATGCGGTGGAACGGGCAGCTTTCTGCTGAAGGAGGCCCTGCGGCAGGGAGCCGATGTTTTTCTCTCGGCCGATTTCAAGTATCATGAGTTCTTTGACGCCGACGGGAAAACCGTCATCGTCGACATCGGACATTATGAGAGCGAACAGGTTGCAAAAGAACTCTTTTATGATCTCCTTTCGAAAAAATTCCCTAACTTTGCACTTCATTTTTCACAGACAGTTACGAATCCAATAAATTACTTTTAACAATGGCTACCAAAAGTAAAGCAACAAAGGAGACAAAGGAGACAACGATAGAGGAAAGGCTCAAACTGTTGTATACGCTACAGATCACTGACTCCAAGATAGATAAGATAAGAACACTCCGGGGCGAGCTGCCCCTCGAGGTACAGGACCTGGAAGATGAGATCGCAGGCCTGAACACCCGTATCCAAAACTACGATTCTGTGGTCGGGGAACTGGAGGAAAATATTGCCAAGAAAAAGAATGAGATCAAGGATGCGGAAACCCTCATCAAAAAATATGAGGCCCAGCAGATGAACGTCCGCAACAACAGGGAATTCGACTCGCTCTCCAAGGAGATCGAATACCAGACCCTTGAGATCGAGCTGTGCAACAAGCAGATCAAAGAGTTCACCAAACAGATCGAAGAGAAACAGGAGACCATCGAGAAAGCCAAGGAACAGCTGGAAGAGCGGAAAAAGGACCTGGCCACAAAAAAAGAGGAACTGGACGCGATCATCGCCGACACCCGGAAAGAGGAAGAGGTGCTGCAGGAGAAATCCAAAGAACTGCAGACGCTCATAGACTCCCGCCTGCTGACGGCTTACAAACGCATACGTGCCAATGCCCGCAACGGACTGGCTATCGTGACCATCCAGCGGGACGCCTGCGGAGGATGTTTCAACAAGATCCCCCCGCAACGGCAACTCGATATCAAAACCCGGAAAAAGATCATCGTATGTGAATATTGCGGCCGTATTCTGGTGGACGAAGATCTGGCCCGGGAGGTGGAGGGCGAGTAGATCACTGACCGTCAAAAAGAGATCATTGATAAAAAAGAGAGTTCGCTCTCTTTTTTTTTTGCCAAAAAATTACTTTTTTTAGAAAAAAATATTCAAAAGTAAAATTATTGTACTACTTTCGTGTTAAACTCCTTAAGATGCGAGGAAAACATATACTCATTTCTTTCCTTTTTCTCATCAGTGGCCTGACGGCTGTTTTCCCCCAACAAAACCTTACCAGGGCAGCGATCAAACAAAAATTCGTTGAAGGGAACTCTTTTTTCCTTTTTGAGGAATACAGTGATGCCCTGCCCTATTACCTCGATCTTCATAAGATCTATCCCGACAATAATAATCTGAACTATCGCATCGGCATCTGCTATCTGAACATCCCCGGTCAGAAAGATCTCTCTATTCCCTATCTGGAAAAAGCGATCAAAGACATCTCACCCAAATATCGTGAAAACTCCATAAAAGAAGTGCATGCTCCCCTGGATGCTTATTTTTACCTGGGCGATGCCTACCGTATAAACAACAAGCTCGACAAGGCCATCGAGGCTTATACCTATTTCCTCGAGCACCTGGATCCTAAAAAATATGATAAGAAAGTGGTGGAGGACCAGATCCAGGCCTGCAAAAATGCCAAGAAGCTGGAGGCCCAACCCATGTATCTTTCGGAGAAAGATGTTGGTAAGCCCATTAACAGCCGTTTCTCAGATTACAGGCCGGCCGTCTCAGGGGATGAAAGCTCGCTGGCTTTCACCCGCAAGCTCCCTTTTTATGATGCCGTATTTTTCACAAAGAAAGAGAACGGCATATGGACGCCTCCCATCAACCTGACACCGGAACTGGGCATCGATCAGGACTTCTATTCGGCCTCTCTTTCCTATGATGGCAAGACCCTGTTCCTTTACAAGAACGATCAGTACGACGGAAATATATACATCAGCAAGTATGACGGACAGAAATGGTCGAAGGTGATCCGCCTGAACGATCATATCAATACAAAATACTGGGAGTCGCATGCCAGTGTCACCAAAGATGGCAAGACCCTCTATTTCACCAGCAATCGCAAAGGGGGTTTCGGAGGTCTGGACATCTATGTTTCAAAGCTGGACAGTACAGGCGACTGGGGACCGGCTGTCAACCTGGGACCGATCATCAACAGCTCCTACAATGAAGAGACGCCTTTCATCTCGGAGGATGGCAAGACCCTCTTCTTCAGTTCCCGTGGTCATTACAACATGGGGGGCTATGATATCTTCTACTCCAACCTGCTGGACAACGGAGAGTGGAGCCCGCCGCTCAACATGGGTTATCCCATCAACACCACCGATGATGATGTATTTTACCAGCCTGTCGGAGAAGGATATTATGCATACATGTCCAAATTCTCAACACAGGGCCTCGGCGACATGGATATCTTCAGGATAGAGATCTTCTCTGCCGAGCATCCCCGCAAATTCCGCATTGAGGGGACGATCACCACACGGGATATCCCCATTTCCGTGAACAATGAAAGTATCCATATCTCCCTGCTCAATGCCGACATGACCGACACCCTGCAGTCCACACATCCCGACTCGCTGGGGCACTACACGCTCAACACTCATGCAGGAGAGTATAACCTTGCCGTGAGCAGCGAAGGATTCAAAAATACGGTTTACCCGCTCTCTCTGCCCAACAGTCTGGACCAGGAGGTGATCACTATGCCTCTGACCGCCATGGTGCTGCTGGACCAGACGGCGGTGCTGAACATTGCCAACAGCACATTCCAGGTCGCTGCCGGCGACACTCTGCACCTCAATCTGAACACCGAGAAGGGAGCGACGCTTACCATTCTCACCTACCAGGATTCGTCGATGGTCGACTCCCTGCAGCTTTTCATGACCAGTGATTCCGTGGATGTCCCCATCGTTCCCCCTGTGGGTAAGAGCACAGTGGTGCTGGCCCTTACCGATAAATATGGGAATACCACACAAAAGGAGATCTATCTGAACATCCCGCCACCTCCGCCGGTGATCGCCGAAGAAGCCGTGGCAGAAACAACGCCCAAGCCGTCCCTGCGTGAGCCGGAGGTCTCGGCCGCCCAACTGCAGAACATGGAGGATTTCCTCGATATTCTCAAGCATTATGCTACGGGGAGTCTCCTGGCAGAGATCGAGAAGATCGATCCGGAGGCCATGCATTTCACCGACCAGTTCGAGATCATCGATTATCTCAAGAAGAAAGCGGCCGTATCCAGCTATACACCCGAGGATGTGGACCGTCTGCTGATCCTGGCTGCCACACGGGACACCGAAGATCTGGAATATGTGTACAATAATATCAAAGCCAATGCTTCCGGGTCAATGAAAGAGCTGTTCGACACACTCGACCTGGAGAAAGAGAATATCCATACCACGTCGGAGCTGTTCGACTACATCTCCGGCCTCACGGCCGAAGGCAATGTGGACAGCAGTGATGTCAACCATCTGATGATATCCATGGCCACCTCGAAGGATACAAGCCTTGTAAAAATGTATCGCAACCTGTCCGACCTCGCCAGCGGTCAGATCAAAAAGGCCATCAATGAGGCCAACCCGGACAAGAAAGAGATCTTCTCGGCCTGGGAGCTGACCAATTACCTGATGCAGCGCTCGGAAGTGCTGGGTTATACCAACACCGAACTGATCTATCTGTTCGCCCGGATCGCCTCCAACGGAGATCCCGACGTGGAACATTTCCTGGAAAAGATGATCGACAAATCATCCGGACCGCTTCATGATCTGTTGAAGAACCTCAACCTGAAAGACCATAAGATAAAATGCATCAAAGATCTGCTGGATTATCTGATCGCTCATGAAACACAATACGGATACAGTGATGAAGATATCCTGAGGACGCTGACCCGCATCATCATCTCTTCGAACATTGATGAGGAAAAAGTCAGAGAGCTCATCAATCAGAGGGGTATTCTGGAAGGTACGAAGGGAAATGCCCTCTACTGGATCATTCCTCTGATCCTGGCGGGTCTTGCCGTGGGATATATCGTTGCCAGGAAGAAAAAATAGCAGGGTCCGGCACAATTTTTCCCAGTTCCCATTACTCATAAGGCAAAGTTTTCAGGATTGTTGTGACTTTTTTAAAATTTATTTCTAAATTTGTTACAATGCATAAAAAATATTCTTATGAAGCGACTTTTATTAACCTCTGCTTTTTTGCTCACGCTGTTTTCCGGATTCTCCCAATATTCGAAAGAGATAAAAAGGGCTTTTCTGGACGGTGAATATTTCCTGGCCATGGAGGCCTATAAAGATGCCCTGGAAGGTTATCTGAAGGTATACAAGGTAGCTCCTGACAATGCCAACATCAATTACAGGGTAGGGCTTTGTTACCTGAACATTCCGGGGAAAAAGGAAAAAGCCATCCCTTATCTGGAGAAAGCGGTCAAGAACATCACCCATAATTACAAAGAGGGCAACATAAAAGAGGAGCAGGCACCGCCGGATTCCTGGTTTTTTCTGGGCACAGCCTATTTCCTGCAATACCGTCTGGATGATGCAAAAAAATGTTTTGAGAAATATCTTACGGTGATGACCGCCACCGATTCGCTGGATGTGGATTATGTAAAACAGCAGATCGCAGCGGTTGACCGCACGCGTGACTTCATGAGCCATCCCATTTCTTACAAGGCAGAGAACCTGGGCAGGCTTATCAACAATGCCGGCCAGAATTTTGATGCAGTGGTCTCCGGTGATGAGTCCACCCTGATCTATGTCTCCAGTCTCAAATTTTACGATGCTGTTTTTTACAGTCAGAGCAGGAACGGCCGGTGGCAGGCACCCCGTAATATCACCCCCGAGATCCAGTCGGACGGAGACCTCTACCCTGCCGGCATCTCCTATGACGGCAAGACCCTGTATCTTTCCAAAAGCACACGGGACATCAGCGATATCTATGTGAGCCATCTGGTGGACGGGAAATGGACCAAAGCAGAAAAAGCAGGGAACAACATCAATACGAAATACTGGGAATCGAGCGCCACTCTCTCTCCCGACGGCAAAACCCTTTATTTCACCAGCAACAAGAAAGATTCCCGCGGAGGACTCGATATTTACACATCCCAGTGGGATGAGACCCTGAAGCAATGGGGACCTCCCACTAACCTGGGTCCGGTGATCAACTCCCAGTTCAATGAGGAGACCCCTTTCCTCAGCAAAGACGGAAAGACCCTTTACTTCAGCTCCCAGGGACACAACAGCATGGGCGGGTTCGACATTTTTTATTCGGACAAAAAAGCGGACGGAAGCTGGTCGAAACCGGTCAATGTCGGCTATCCCCTTAATACTACCGATGATGATCTTTTCTTCGTGCCCATTGTCGCAAAGATCTACGGATATTATTCTATGTTCGATCCGGAGACCAGTCTGGGCGACAGGGATATCTACCGCATTGAGTTCTATTCCGATCTTAACCCCCGTCCGGTGACGATCAGCGGTCAGGTCACCTTCAAGAGCCTGATGCCGGGAGTGATCCCCTCCGGGAAGGTGCAGATGGTGGATGAGAACGGCAAGGTCATTGCCAGTGCGCCCCTCTCCAAAGACGGGAAATTCAGTATCACCCAAAAAGTAACGGGAAAATACAAGATGACCGTAGTGGCCGACAACTACCAGAAAAACTCACAAACGGTGGATATCCCGTCCGATTATTCGGTAGGAAATGTGAATGTCAGCCTGGAGATGCAACCTGTGGTGGTGGAGAAAGTCACACTGCCGGTCATCTTCTTTGCTTTTGACAAATACACCATTGTTCCCAAAGAACAGAAAAAAGTGGACGAGCTGATAGATGCCATGAAGAAATATCCGGAGCTGACTATAGAGCTTACGGGATACACCGACTCGAAAGGACCGGCAGGGTACAACCGCCGTCTGTCGCTCAGGAGAGCCAGGACCGTCGCCACACAACTTGAGAACGCAGGCATCGATGCGTCACGCATCACCATAAAAGGAGCCGGCGAGACGAACTTCCTGGCGATCAACAAGTATCCCAATGGCAAGGATTGCCCCGAGGGAAGGGCCTACAACAGGCGTGTGGAAGTGAATGTCGTCCGGTCAGCAGGCATAAAAACAGTAAAAGAAACAGTTGAGATCCCTGCCAACCTCAGGATCAAGTGATCTCAGGGTCATCATTCTGCGAAGCAGACAAGTGATACATCATGATAAAAAAAGGGATCAGCAGCGGAATTTTTATACTGTTCGTGCTATGGTCGCCACTTTTTTCCCAGGGATCCCCGGATGATGTCACGGCAGAAAAAACTTTTTACCAGGCCCATTTCCTGACCCTTTACGATCGGTGGGAAGAAGCACTTCCTTTGTATCTCCGCCTGGCTGAGGAGGAGCCGGACAACACCAATGTGCAGTATCTTACAGGCGTATGCTATCTACACCTGCCGGGGCTGAAAGCAGAGGCCATCCCCTGGCTGGAGAAAGCCGTAAAGGGTATCACCAAAAAATATGAGAAGGAGATCTATACCGAACGACAGGCCCCGCGGGAGGCATGGCTCATGCTGGGGAGGGCCTGTCAGATCGCAGGCGAGCTGGATAAAGCCACAGAGGCCTATAACAAGTACAAAAAAAGCCTGAAGAGAAAAGAGAGCCGCGATAAAGCCGACAGGATGATCCGCAGTTGTGATCTTGCACGCCGGATGCTTCAGGAAAAACCGGACATGGACCTGGTACAACCCGAACTGCTCAAAGTGGGTGAGGTGAATTACCATCCGGCGGTCTCGGGCGACGGCAGGACCATGGTGTTCATGAGCGATGCAAAATACTACCATGCCATTTACTTCACCCGTTTCTCTGAGGGGGCATGGGAAGTCCCTGTCAATATAACCATGGACATCCAGTCGGACGGGAGCTACAGGGTAGCCTCCCTGAACCGGGACGGGACGATCCTCTTCCTCACGGTGCCGGGGAAAGACAATTATAATATATATGTAAGCCGCTGGAGGCCCGGCGACCAACGATGGGACAAAGCAGTCCCCCTGAAAGGCCGTGTCAACACCCTGAAGAATGAGATCTTCGCCTCCCTCTCCCCCGACGGGCAGGAGCTCTATTTTGTCAGTGACCGCAGCATCGGCGAGGGAGGTTATGATATCTTCACGGCTCATAAAAACCCGGAAGGCCTGTGGGATGATATCAAACCGCTCGGAACCCCTGTCAACACCCCCCTGAACGAACGGTCACCGATCCCCACCATTGATGGCAACAAGTTGTACTTCAGCTCCGACGGGCATCAGACCATGGGGGGATATGACATCTTCGTATCTGAAAAGAAGGGCGGAAAATGGTCAGCGCCGGTAAACCTGGGTCATCCTCCCAACACCACCGATGATGATCTTTTTTATGTGCCGGCCGACAATGGGATCAGAGGATATTTCACCAGTTACTCCACCAGAGCGCCCAAACATGCTTATATCACCATGGCGGAATATTTTTCGGCAGAACATCCGCGTCCTGTGGTGGTCACAGGGCATCTGCAGGTGGCCGGAGGAGCCCCGCTCCCTGATGATATAAAAGCAGAGATACGGGAGGCTTCTTCCGATACACCGCTTGTGGTACTGGACCACCTCCCCGGCGACGGGACTTTCACCACCAAACTCCCTGCAGGCAAATATAAGATCACCGTAACGGGCAGCGGTCTCCGGGAGACATCCCGCGAGATAGATCTGCAACAGGGTGCAACGGCCGGTACGCTGGAGATCTCTCTGGAACAGCTCCCCTCTGCCCTGCCGGCACAGCCTCTTCAGGAACATTACGCTGTGAGGCCCGTATATTTTACCTTCAACAAATACACCTTGTCCCGTTCATCCACTGCGACCCTCGATACGCTGGTGACTTTACTGAAACGTTTCCCAAAAGTTACAGTGGTGGTGGAAGGCCATACCGATGCCCTGGGGAGTGATGCCTACAACATGAAGCTTTCCCTGCAGCGGGCCGGGACCGTCCGGGATTATCTCATACGCCACGGCATAGCCGGAAGCAGACTCTCAGTGAAAGGGTATGGAAAAAGCAGGCCTGTGGCGATCAACAGGAATGCCGACGGAACGGATAACCCCGGAGGACGGGCCCTGAACCGCCGTGCCACATACAGATTCAGCGGAACAGGAGCAGAAAATATTACCGTGGAACAGAACATACCGGAGGATCTGTCCGTAAAAAAACGGTGACAGCGGGTACACCTCCCCCTGTCCGGAAAGTCCTGCCCGGCAATAATTTCGGAAAAAGTATTACATATTTCTATTATTTTTTTAAATTTGACATACACAAAACAAACCTGAAGCCCTCCGCATGAAGACCGTTTCACTCATTATTGTTTTTCTCACTACGGTACTGTTCACCCCGGTAACAGCGCAGCAGACCGATCTGGAAGGGGCCCTGAAAGACGGGGATTACTTCTATTTCAGCGAAGATTATCAGGAGGCGCTGTTTAACTACCTTAAGCTGGTGGGTACCGGTTATGAGAATGCCAATCTGGATTATAAAATAGGAGTTTGTTACCTGCATGTGGACGGGCAGGAGACGAAAGCGATCCCTTTTCTGGAGAAAGCCGTACAGGACATCAACCCCAAATACAAAAAGCGTTCTCCCAAGGAAACCCAGGCCCCCGAGTATGCTTTGTTCTATCTCGGGGATGCCTACCGCATCGCCAACCAGCTGGACAAGGCGATCGAATCCTATAAAAAATTCCTGAACCTCCCCGATTTTGATGAGAAGTACAACCTGACCATCGTGGAGAATGCCATCAAATCCTGTGAGAAAGCCAAGATCATCCAGGATATTCCCGTACAGGTAGAGGAAAAGAACCTGGGCAAACCGGTCAATACCGCCTATAATAATTATTATCCCGTTGTTTCCCGGGATGAGACGGTGATTTTCTACATGAACGAACAGAAATTCTACAATGCCATCTTCATGTCGCGCAGGGAAGGGGGCAACTGGACCACACCCGTGAACATCACCCCCCAGGTCGGGTCGGATGGTGACACTTATCCTACCGAGATCTCGGCAGACAAAAAGACCCTTTATCTGGTAAAAGGCAAGGGTAATGACAGGGATATCTATATCAGCAAATGGAAAGACGGCCTCTGGACAAAGATGGAGCCCCTGAACGAGAATATCAATTCCGGCAGGGCCGAGGCCCATGCCGGACTATCCCCTGACAACAAAACCCTGTATTTCTCCAGCAACCGCCGGGGAGGCTTTGGCAAGCTGGATCTTTACCTCTCCCATCTGCAGGCCGACGGGCAATGGGGACCGGCAGAGAACCTGGGCCAGACCATCAACACCCCCTTCAATGAAGATGCCCCTTACTTCTCAGAAGACGGCAAAACCCTTTACTTCGTGTCGGAAGGACATTACAATATGGGAGGGTATGATATTTTTTATTCTGTAAAAAAGAACAATGAATGGGATATACCCACGAACATAGGTTATCCTGTCAACACTACGGGAGACAATGATTATTATTTCCCGGTAAAAGACGGTCTCACAGGATATCTCTCCCTCATCAAAGAAGAAGGATACGGGAAAAAAGATATCTACCGCATCGAGATCATCCCGAACAAAAAACCTGAAACCAGGATCTTCGAAGGAGCTGTGGAGATGCACGGGCAGAAAATGGACGCCACCCATCCTTTCGAGATCATCGTCCGGGACAAAGGAACGGACCAGGTCATCATGAAGATCATCTATGATCCGGCTACACGCACTTTCAGATATTACTCCTCTTCCGGGAATTATCTGTACGAATACAAACCGAACAAGAACGATAAATAATGATGAGCAGAAGACCCCGACATACCACTCTTCTCATACTTTTTGCGTTTTTCCTGGCCCCTCTTTTTTCTTTTTCCCAAAGCAGGAGCGAGTTGAAAGAGTTCTTCGTAGAAGCCGAATCCCATTTCCTTTACGAGGAATATGAACTGGCCACCCCGTTGTACATGGTCATCTATCAGATGATGCCCGCGGATGCCAATATCGCATATAAGATCGGGGTCTGTTATCTGAACACCCCTCATGAAAAAGAAAAGGCGATCTCTTTCCTGGAAGAAGCGGCCAAGAACGCCAGCTACGATGCCAATGAAAAATCGTTCAATGAGACCCGGGCCCCCCTGGATGTTTATTTCCAGCTGGGGAATGCTTACCGGGTGAACAACATGCTTGATAAGGCCATCAAGACGTACAAATATTTCAAGGAACAGATGAAAACAGGCAAGAAGATGGTCAATGCCGATTTTGTGGACCAGCAGATCATAGCCTGTGAGAATGCAAAAAAACTCATGGCCTCTCCCATCCATTTCCGGAAGAAGAACCTGGGAGATACCATCAACCTCTCATCGCTCAATGAGGACCCTGTGGTATCGGGCGACGGGAACTCACTGGTTTTCACTGCCCATTTCGGGGAAGACCTCATGCTTTACTACTCTACAAAAGTATTGGGAAAATGGAGCCCGCCGCGGGATATCACCGACGAGATAGGCTCTGACAAGGATTGCTCCTCCTCATGCCTCAACTATGACGGGACGGAGCTGTATGTATATAAGACAGACAACTTCATCGGGAACATTTATGTTTCCACGCTCAGCAACGGCCAGTGGTCAAAGATCCGGAAACTGGGAAAAAATATCAATACAAAATTCTATGAGTCCCATGCCTCCATCAGCCGCGACGGGAAAACCCTGTATTTTACCAGCAACCGCGAGGGAGGGAACGGCCAGCTGGATATATACGTTTCACACAAAGATAAGGACGGAGAATGGGGACCTGCCACTAACCTGGGACCGATCATTAATACCCGGTACAACGAGAATTCTCCTTTTATCACCATGAACGACTCCCTCCTCTATTTCTCCTCCGAGGGACACTACAACATGGGCGGCTATGACATTTTTGTCTCGCGGAGGAAAGGGGATGGCTGGAGCAAACCGGAGAATGTGGGTTATCCCCTCAATACGACCGACAATGATCTCAATTTCCAGCCCTATCTGAACGGGAAGTCCGGATACAAATCAATGGACAACGGGTACAAAGAGACCAATATCTACCGGATCGATTTTCTCAGTGAAGCAGAGATACCCTGGTTCGAGATCAAAGGGAAGGTGACGGTAGACAGCATTGTGGATCCATCCCTGCTGGAAGGGATCACCATACAGCTTATCGACACGGTGAGCAAAGACACCTCCGATATAGGCCGGCCCGATCTGCTGAGCGGATGGTATTTCTTCAGGGTACATCCCGGCCGGTACCTGCTTGCTGCCAGCGGTGACGAAGTTTATCCGAAAAATGAGCCCGTCGTGATCGGACTGGATGCTGCCTCCCGCGAGTTCCTTATCGACCTCCCCATGAAAAAAGACACCTCGTGGGTGGCTCCTGTCATCCAGGCGCCTGTACCGGTCTCTTCCGTGCTGTCCACCGACTCCCTCCAGATCATCACCAATGTGATGGTCCGTAACCCGGATTATGTGGATACCACCGGACGGAAAGTGCTTTATTATACCGTGCAGGTGATGGCGCTTCTCAACCCTGTGGATGTCTCTTACTTCAGGAACATAGATGGCCGGATCGTCATCCTGCACGGGAAAGATGCTTTCTACCGTTATACTTACGGTCAGTTCAAGACGTTGGCGGAGGCCAAAAAAGCCCGTTTACAGATCCTCCGCAAAGGTTACCCGGACGTTTTTGTAAAGAAAGTTTACAGCGATTCCGAAGACAAACCACAGGAATAACCTCTCCCTCCATGGGTATGAAAAAAAAAGAGATCATCTTGCGGGCCCCCGAGCCGGAAGACCTCGATGTTCTTTACGCCTGGGAAAACGATCCTGCCATCTGGCCGGTGAGCAATACGATCACACCTTTCTCACGGCATGTGCTCCGGCAATACCTCGATAGAGCCCATCTTGATATCTTCGAGCTGAAGCAGGCACGCTTCATGATCGATCTTCAGCAGGACGGTGCACCGGTGCAGACCATCGGCACCATCGATCTTTTTCAGTTCGACCCGCTGCACCTGCGGGCCGGCATCGGCATCCTCATCAAAGAAGAGCAACACAGGCAAAAAGGATATGCCGGCAAAGCCCTTGACATCCTGCTGGAATACTGTTTCACCACCCTGCAGCTTCACCAGGTCTATTGTAATATCACCGACGGCAATGAACCCAGCATGCGGTTGTTCCGTTCGCGTGGGTTCGTGGAGACCGGCAGAAAAAAAGAATGGATCAAAACAGGGGGAAAATGGGTGGATGAGCTCTTTTTTCAGCTTTTGTCCTCCTCCTGGGCAAGCAGGGAATAATCAGGGATCTCCTGCAGGAAGCGGTAACTCTGCCGCTGATGGTCCAGTTCGCAACAATAGTGGGTCAGCCCGTTGGTCACCAGCAGATAGGGCACACGGTATTTCATATTATAGCGGGCGATCTGCTCAAAAACGGTATCGGTAAGCTTCACCTCCGGGGCTTTGCATTCAACGATCATCCGCGGCACGATCGCCGGGGAAAAGATAAGGATGTCACTGCGCCAGGAGATGCCGTTCCACGAAAACTCTTTCTCCACCTGCATCAGTGAGAAAGGATACTCCTTTTCTTCATGGAGATAACGGATAAAGTTTTGCCGCACCCACTCCTCGGGGGTAAGCCGTACATCTTTCTTCCTCACGGGATCGAACAGATATTCCCTGCCATCAACGATCTTTATGCCGACAGGATACGGGGGCAGGTTGAGCTTCTTCATCCTCCTTCGTTTTTTTTCGTATTTTAGCAAAGTTAAAAAAAAGAGCGTACCTCACGGGAAGCTGATCAGGAAAGGAGAGCCATGAAAACCAAAGATGAGATCGTCAGGGACTGGTTACCCCGTTATACGGGCAATGACCTTGGGAATTTCGGAGAGTATGTCCTGCTCACGAATTTTTTTTCGTATGTGGACATGTTCTCCCGCTGGTATGGGGTGCCTGTGGCCGGCAAGGATGCCAACATGCCCACTGCCACCTATAATGGCATTACGATCATCGATTTTGGCATGGGCAGCCCGAACGCCGCCACCATCATGGACCTGCTGACCGCTATCTCGCCCAAAGCCGTTCTTTTCCTGGGGAAATGCGGCGGACTGAAGAAAAAGAACAAGCTGGGGGATCTTATCCTGCCGATCGCTGCCATACGCAGTGAAGGGACCTCCAACGACTATCTGCCTCCCGAAGTGCCGGCCCTTCCTGCTTTCAGCCTGCAGCGTGCCGTATCCAACTCGATCACCGACCATGGCAGGGACTACTGGACAGGCACCGTTTTTACCACCAACCGCAGGGTGTGGGAGTATGATGACCGTTTTAAAAAGTACCTGGTCAAGACGCGTGCCATGGCCATAGATATGGAGACCGCCACGATCTTCACCGTGGGCTTTGCCAATGATATCCCCTCGGGAGCCCTGCTGCTGGTATCCGACCAGCCCATGATCTCCACCGGCATCAAAACACGCGAATCGGACCGGCTGGTCAACGACCGCTTCACCGAAGATCATCTGAAGATAGGATTTGACGCCCTGCTGGACATCAAGAACCAGGGGGTATCTGTTAAACACCTGCGCTTCTAATCTCTCTTGCCATTATGGAAAAGAGTGTAGACCAGATCATCTCAGATATAAACAAAGGAGAATTTTATCCGGTTTATTTTCTGACGGGCGAAGAGCCGTATTTTATCGATCAGATCACCGATCTTATCGAGAAAACAGCTCTGCCGGAAGAGATGAAAGCGTTCAACCAGATCGTCTTCTACGGCAAGGACTCGGATCTTAAGACGGTCCTGGAAGCGGCTCTGCGGCACCCCATGATGGCCGAGCGCCAGGTGGTCATCGTCCGGGAAGCACAGGAGCTGGACCTCAAGACCTCCGAGGATGAGAGCAGGGACGCCCTGCTGAATTACCTGAGCCACCCCAACCCCACCACCCTCCTGGTCTTCGCATACAAACACAAGAAATTCGACAAAAGGTCCAGGCTCTCCAAAGCCCTGAAAAGCGGAGAAAAGAGCATTTTCCTGGTAACCCAGAAGATCAGGGAGTACAAGATGCCGGAATGGATCACGGAGTATGTTTCAGGACAGGGAATGAGCATCGACATGAAGGCTGCCATGCTGCTCACCGAGCATGTGGGCAACAGCATCTCCAACCTCGTTAACGAGCTGGAGAAGTTGCTCATCTCCATGCCGGCGGGCAGTAAGAAGATCACCGCTGAACACATTGAGAAGTACATAGGATACAGCAAGGATTACAACATCTTTGAGCTGCAGAATGCCCTCATTGCCGGGGATGTGCAGAAGGCCAACCAGATCATCTTTCATTTCTGCAAAAACCCCAGGACACATCCTCTGACGGTGACCCTGGCCGTGTTGTATCAGTTTTTTGTCAAGGTTCTTCTTTTCCATCAGCTGCGACAACTGCCCCGCAACAAGATCGCTGCCACCCTTAAGGTACGCGAGTATTTTCTGAAAGATTATGAAAAGGCGGCCCGCCGTTTTTCCACAGCCCGTCTGGCGGCGATCATCTCAGCCCTTCGCAAGACCAATGCCCGTGCCAGAGGAATCGGGAATATTTCTTCCGGCGATTGCGATCTGCAGAAAGAACTGATCTATTATATCCTCCATTAACCCTCCGGCCATGACCCTCGCCATCATCATCATCACCTCCATTGTTTCCATTTATGCCTTCAACAACGGCACCTGGTTCCGAAAGCTCCTGCTCAACCCCTACCAGCTTATCCATCGCAAAGAGTACTGGCGTATCGTGACCCACGGGTTCATCCACGCCGACTGGATCCACCTGCTGGTGAACATGTTCGTTCTCTATTCTTTCGGGGTCTTCACCGAGAAAGCCTTTGGCCAGCTGGCCTCATACGGCTACATACGTCATCCGCAGCTCAACTATCTGGTCCTTTATTTCGGGGGAATCCTGGTCTCGGCCATCCCTTCGGTCATCAAGCACAGGGACGATCCCTGGTATAATTCGGTAGGTGCTTCGGGGGCGGTCTCTTCCGTTATTTTCATCACCATCTTTTTCCAGCCGAAAAATCTGATCTTTTTTTATTTCATACCGGTCCCCGCCATCCTTTTCGGGGTTCTTTACCTGATCTATTCACAATACATGAGCCGCAAGAGCGAGCAGCACGTCAACCATGACGCTCATTTCTACGGTGCTGTTTTCGGATTTATTTACCCGCTGCTGATCCATCCGCCGCTCATCCGTATCTTCCTCAGTCAGATAGGTCTGGGAGGATAAAGATCAGTTCATACCCGGGTTTTCAGGAAAACCGGCCCACATCTTGTATTTCCGGCCCATGCTCTTCAGGATCTTTTTCCAGGCCTCAGGTGTATGGGCGCTCATGATCTCCCGGGTGTCGATACGGGTGATCACCCAGGAGTTCTCCGACAGTTCCCGTTCCAGCTGTCCTGCATCCCAACCGGAATAGCCGATGAAAAAACGGACCTTATCGGCGCCGGCCACACCCTCTTTGACGAGTGCCTTGAGGGTTTCAAAATCACCTCCCCAGAACACCTCGCCGATCACATGCTTGCTCTCGGGGATGAGATCGCCCAGCGTATGTATATAGTGGAGGGTATCGGTGGCCACAGGGCCTCCCACCGATACCGGGATATCTGTCCCCGGAAAATCTTTTATCAGCTGATCGATCTTCATCTTCACAGGCTTGTTCAAAACAAAGCCCAGCGCGCCCTTGTCACCATATTCCGTCAGGAAGACGATCGACCGCTTGAAATACTCATCCGGCAGGAAAGGCTCCGATATGAGCACCTTACCACGTGCCGGGACCGTATCCTTCCGCTCTACCGAAAAAAAATCAAATCCCAGATCCATAATACCACGCTCTTCTTTCTTTTATAACAAAAATAATGAATTCTTTCTTATCCTCCTATGATAAAAGGTCTGTTTCCATCCACCAAAACCCCATGTTTTTCCTTGGGAAGAAATAAAATTATGATTAAGTTTGCGAACTATAAAACTGAAAGATCATATGATAAAGTATCTTGGCGGGGGGATTGTTCTTTTATTACTGATCTTTTCCTCATGCACCACGCAGAAGCAACTCACTTATCTACAGGATATTGATACCATTTCCAGCCCGGTCTTCCCGCGGCAGGAGAGCCCGGATTACAAAATACGGATCGGAGACATCCTGTATGTTAAGATCAGTAGTCTCGATCCCCGCGTAAATGAAATATACAATCCCAATTTTTCGCAGAACCAGGTCAATATGTTCAACAATGACCAAAGCCTGTACATCTACGGATATTCCGTCAATGATACCGGTTATGTGGATATCCCGCTCCTCGGCACCATCCGGGTGGAAGGGCTGACCATCGAGGAAGCCACGCGGGCCATCAAGGACCAGACCAACCGTATATTACGGGATGCTTCGGCAACCGTAAAACTTCTGAGCTTCAAATATTCCGTGCTGGGCGAGGTGGCGCGTCCCGGTATGTACACCAATTTCAATGACCAGCTCACGATCCTGGAAGCCCTCTCACGTGCCGGCGACATCAATGAATATGGTAACCGGAAGAAGGTGTTGGTGCTGCGCCCCACGAAAGACAACAAGACCATCACCTACAAGCTTGACCTGACACGATCCAACTTCCTCTCGTCGGAGGCTTTTTATCTTTTGCCCAATGACATTGTTTATGTCAAGCCGCTAAAGAGCCGATCTTTCCGGGTCAACATCCCCGTACTCAGTCTGATCCTGACCAGTATCTCGACACTGATCCTCGTTCTTTCATTCATAAAATAATACAGGAAAAAGCGCAAATGGAGAATCCTTCAGAATATCCATTCATTCAGGAAGAAAGCATTGATCTCAGGAAGTTCCTGTTCAAGATACTGTACAACTGGTATTGGTTTGCCATCGCTGTCTTCATTGCCCTGGTGGGCTCTTACATGGTCAACCGCTATGCCACGCCCCAGTACAGTGTCACGTCCACGATCATCGTACGTGACGATACCAAGGCCGGCAAAGGCCAGCTGAGCGGGTACGAGAACGTCATAGAGGGGATGGACATTTTTCGCAGCAAGAAAAACATCTACAACGAGATGGGGATCCTGCAGTCCTATACGCTCGCCCACAAAGCGCTCACTGAACTGAAGGATTTCGAGATCACCTACGTGCTCGTCGGCCGGCGGGGCATCAAAGAGTCGCAGTTGTACAGACGCTCTCCCTTTGTGGTGGTACCCGACACTACTCATGCCCAGACACGCGGGCATCGTGCCGATGTCTATATCCTCGATAAGCAAAAATACCGCCTCCACATCGACGAAGAGATGAACGTCGATACTGTCCTGCGCTTCGGGGATCTTTTCACCAATGAGTTCTTCTCTTTCCGCATCTTCCTCCGCGATCCGGAACATTATGATCCGGAGGAACAGATGTCCAACAAATACTACTTTGTTATCAACGACCTCAATGCCCTTACCAACAGTTACAAGGGTAAACTGAACATCACCGTCAACGACAAGAAAGGATCCATCCTCATCCTCACCATGCAGGG
>WFRO01000309.1 GCA_015486475.1 Bacteroidales bacterium | reverse complement strand
GGTCCTGGACGGTCTTGTCGATCTGTACGTCGTGGGTGTACCAGATACTGTCGCCCGTGGGGGCATACTCAAAAGCGTTGATACCGCCCTCGACCTCTGTGATCCGGACAGGTTCAGAGCCGTCGGCGTTGCACTCCCACAGTTGCATCTCACCACTCTCGTCGGAGAGATAACCGATGCGGCCGGTGCCGGGGGCCCAGCGGGCATGCATCTGGTGACCGTCCGCTGTGGTGACCTGTACGGGATCACCTCCTCCGGCGGGCAGGGTCCAGACATGCGTGGCACTCTTGTTGGTCTTTGCATCATAGCGGGTGATGCTGAAAAGGATGGTCTTGCCGTCGGGCGAGACCTGTGGGTCGGCGATGCGGCCGAACTTCCATAAGATCTCTGCCGTCAGCCGTCCGCCGGCGCTTTCCTCCGGTGTGAGTTGGTTGGAAAAATCAGGCGTTCCTTCCGTCTTTGGTTGCTCAGGCGCCGTAGTACACGCAGCCATACCGGCCAGCAGCAGAATGTAAAATAAGTGTTTCATTACATTTATGTGGTTTCATGTTCCATGTTCCATGTTCCATGTTCCATATTCCAGGTTCCATGTTCCATGTTTTACTGAGAACTGGGAACTATGAACTGAGAACTCTGAACTATTTTTCTTCTTCTTTGTACGCCTGTATGATCTTCTCCTTCAGTTCCTCGAGCAACTCGGGGTTGTCGGCCAGCAGTTTGCGCACCGTTTCGCGGCCCTGTCCCAGGCGCGTATCGCCGTAGCTGAACCACGACCCGCTTTTCTGGATGATGCCTTTCTCCACGCCCAGATCGATCACCTCGCCGGTGAGGGAGATCCCTTCGCCGTACATGATGTCGAATTCGGCCTTGCGGAACGGCGGGGCCAGCTTGTTCTTGACCACTTTGACACGCGTGCGGTTGCCGATGACCTCGTCACCCTCCTTGATCTGGCCGATGCGTCGTATGTCCAGGCGTACCGACGAGTAAAACTTCAGGGCATTGCCGCCGGTGGTAGTCTCCGGGTTGCCGAACATCACCCCGATCTTCTCGCGCAGCTGGTTGATGAAGACACAGGTGGTATTGGTCTTGCTGATGTTGGCGGTGAGCTTCCGGAGGGCCTGTGACATGAGACGTGCCTGCAGCCCCACGTTCGAATCGCCCATCTCCCCTTCGATCTCGGCACGTGGCGTGAGGGCCGCCACCGAGTCGATGACGACGATGTCGAGGGCGCCGGAGCGGATCAGGTGATCGACGATCTCCAGGGCCTGCTCGCCGTTGTCAGGCTGGGAGATGAGCAGGTTCTCTATGTCGATACCGAGGTTTTCGGCATAGAAACGGTCGAAGGCATGTTCCGCATCGATGAAGGCAGCGATGCCTCCCGCCTTCTGGGCATTGGCGATGGCATGCAGGGCCAGCGTGGTCTTCCCCGACGACTCGGGACCGTAGATCTCGACGACCCGCCCCCGCGGAAAGCCACCCACGCCTAGGGCCAGGTCCAGGGAGATGGACCCGGAGGAGATAGAAGGCACATCTTCTATCACATGATCCCCCAGCTTCATGATGGTGCCCTTACCGTACCCTTTTTCTATCTTGTCCATGGTCAGCTGCAACGCCTTCAGCTTTTCCTTGCTGATGTTGCTCTCTTTTTGTTCTTTACTCATATCGTTTTCTTTTTTATTTGTTTTTTTGTTCATCGTTCGACATTCTCCATTCATACTTCCCCCAGGATCTGTGCCGCGTGATCTTTGGTCTTCACTTTTGTGAAAACATGCGTGATGGTTCCCTCTTCGTCGATGACAAAGGTGGTACGGTGGACGCCCATGTAGGTGCGGCCGTAATTCTTTTTCTCGCCCCACACGCCGTAGTCGTTGAGGATCTTTTTCTCCGGATCGGCGATCAGCGGGAAAGGAAGTCCGTATTTTCCGGCAAAACGCTGGTGCGAGGCCACCGTGTCGGGACTGATCCCCACCACGGCAAATCCATGAGAGGCCAGCAGCTCATAATTCTCTTTGAGGTTGACCGCCTCGGCCGTACATCCGGGGGTGTTGTCTTTGGGATAAAAATAGAGGATCAGCTTTTTCCCTTTATAATCAGATGATCTGACCGTATTACCGTTCTGGTCAGGTCCTTCGAAGGGAGGGGCTTTGTCGCCCGGCTTTAAATGTGTCATAGTGTAACAGGTCTTTTGAGAATTCAGGTAAAATTACGAAGTTTACACGAAATTTCAGGGAAAAAGGAAACGAACTTTTCAGAGTTTTTTAACACCCTGCTGAACACTGATGTCTGAACCATGAATTTTGTATAATGATGACAGGAATTCTTCATAAGGTCCGGTTTATATCTTTTCTGATCCTCTTTTTATTTTTGTCCGGGATGACGGATGTCTCCGGGCAGACCGGCGGAGTTTCCGCTCTGGAAAAAGAAGCGTTGGGTTATTTTCAGGAGAAAGCTTATGCCCGGGCACTGGAAGATTACAATAAACTTCTGGAGGCTTATCCCCGTGATCCGGGGTATAACTATTATGCCGGTGTTTGCATGACGGAACTGGGACAGGAGCCGGAAAAGGCCATTTACCGGCTGAAGATCGCCTCGTTGAACCAGGTCCCTGCGGATGTTTTCTTTTATTTGGGGAAAGCCTGTTATCAGGCCGGGAAATATGATGAGGCCATAGGATGGTATGAGCGTTTCAGCAAGAGGGCTTCTACTGCGGAGAGAAAGAATTATCATGTGGAGAAGTTCATCACGGATGCCCGGCTTGCACAGGAGGAGGTGGCCAAAGGCCATAAGGCACCTGCTCCGAAGAAACTCTCGCCGCAGGAGGAGGCTTCTGTCACGGCCCTGGCCTACCGTCACCGGGCCGACTCGCTGGAGCAGGTGATCGCTGCTGAGAAGAAAGCACTGGCGGCTGCCGGCGATCCGGCTGAGCGGGACCATCTGCAGCGCAGGATAGCAGACCAGGAGAGACTGCTGGCCGGCTACCGGCAGCAGGCCGGTATCTGGGCCGTACGTGCCGGCGAAGGAGGGAAAGGAAGTGGCAACGATTATACGCTCTTCGGGCCGGGGAACCAGGCCACCAAAGTGCTGGCCCCGGTTCATCCGGTGAGTGAGGAGGAGGCGGCTCCTTTCCTGGAGCTGGCGGGAGAGGATTTCTATAAAGAGCCGGGGATGCGGAAGATCATCCCGCAGGAAGACGTTGCTACCCTGGAAGGATACAGGGAGATGAACCGCAAGGGCAATGAATATATGAAAGAGGCCTGGAAGCAGGAGCAGGAGGCTGCCCGCCAGCAGATGGTCGTCAACACGTCGGCCAACAGCCGGGAGCGCAACCGCGCGGAAAGCCGCATCAGGAGCCTGCAAAAGGAGAAAGAGGCCAAACGCCTGCAGGCGGTAAGTTATTTCCAGCAGGCCAACGACGGGGAGTATGCCCTGAACAAAAAATATATCGGATCGCTGTTGCGGGCGGAGAGTGTCCCCGCGGCGCGTAAAAAACAGGGAGAGTCATTCCGGAAAGAGGCGGAGCGGAACTACGGTAAAGCTTTGCAACTGCGGGAGGAGGCTGCCGGCCAGCCACAGGAACACAGGTATGACAAGCTGATGGAGGCCAATGCGTACGAGCTGATGGCCCTCGATAACCAGCGCAAGGCCATCGCCACCCTGGCAGGGTTGATGCCCCCGACGCAAAAGGATATGGCCCATGTGACCGTCGCTGCCAAAAAGCCCGGACCGGTGAAGAAGAAAGCGGCAAAACCAGCGAAAGTAAAAGAACAGAAAACCCCGGTGACCGTGACTACGCCGGCCCCGGCCCCGGAAGAGAAGATCTACCGCAAACCTGTGAAACCCGCACCTGCCGGTCATGCCGAAATGCTGGCCGCTTATCCTTACGGGCTGGTGATGAAACCGAAAACCCCTTATAAAAATGCGGGGGAGATCCCCTCCGGGGAGAAGATGGCTGACGGGGTCAACTATCGTTTGCAGATAGGAGTGTTCAGCAAAACACCTGATATGTCGTGGTTCCGCGGGATGTATCCCCTCTTCCGCGAAACGGTGCCCGGGAAGGGCCTTACCCGGTACTATGCGGGTCAGTTCCGCACCTACGGTGAGGCAGCACAAGCCCTGCTCCATCTGCGGGAGATGGGATACCCGGATGCTATCGTAGTGGGCTATTACAATGGCAAACGGTCGTCCGTGAGCCGGATACGTGCCCTGGAAGACCCGCAGCCCTACACCAATCTCCTCCCGGTACCGGCCGTACCTGCTGCCCGGCCGCAGACGGTGGCAAAAGAGAAGCCTGCAGCCCCGGAGAAGAGGCCGGAAGAAAAAACATCCTCCCCGGAGAAAGAGTTGTGGTATCGCGTGCAGGTAGGGGTTTTCCGCAAACCTTTGCCGGCAGAAAAACTCAATGCCCTGGAAGAGATGGCCGGCAGGGACCATGTGGTGATACGTACCAAAAATAATCAGGATCAGTATATCTATGCTATTGGAAATTTTGCTACATTTGAGGAGGCGAAGCAGTTCAGGAATAAACTGGCGGAACGTGGCATGAGCGGTTGTTTTGTGACGGCTTACAAGAACGGTGCCCGTATCCTGATCGGGGAAGGCACCGGCAGATAAAGTTTAGCTGAGCAATGGGAAAAGAGAAGATCAAAACGGTCACGGAAGGTACGGATACCAAAGGAGAAAAACATACCCTTATCCTCCTGAACGATGATGTACACACTTTCGAATACGTCATCCGTGCTTTGGTGGAGATCTGTGCCCATGACCCGGCCCAGGCGGAACAGTGTGCGCTGATCACCCATTACAAGGGAAAGTGTGAGGTGAGCACGGGAGAGATGGGGAAACTGAGGGTCCGGCGTGCCGGCTTGGCGGAAAGGGGCCTGAAAGCATTTATTAAATAAAGCAAACTACATCTGTGTCGATACCTATTATTATATTTCTGATCCTGCTGAGCATCTTCCTTTTTGTTGTGGAGTTCCTGCTGATCCCCGGCATCACGGTCGCAGGGATCGGCGGCGCCATCCTGCTGGTGGCGGCACTTTTCATGGGATACAAATACCATGGTGTCACTACGGGTAATATACTCCTGGCCGTCACTTTTGTACTGTTCATCCTGACCACGGTGGTCATCCTGAAAGGCAGGACATGGAAGCGCATCAGCCTGCATACGACCATCAATGGTAAAGTGAATACAGAGAGTTCAGATGGGGACGGAGTAAAGGCCGGGGAGACAGGGAAGACGGTGAGCCGTCTCAACCCGATGGGCAAGGTGATGATCGGGGGAAAGGTATATGAGGCGAAGTCGCTCACAGGTTATCTGGATCCGCAGGAGGACATAGAGGTGGTGAAGGTGACGGGCAGCCAGATCATAGTTAAACCTAAAACAAAACAGATATGAGTGGAACAGTATTGATTATTGTAGTGATCGTCGGAGCGCTTATCCTGCTCTGGGTCTTTTTGTATTTTATTCCCATTGGCCTGTGGTTCCAGGCACAGGTATCGGGGGTGCGTATCTCCTTGCTGCAGCTGATCATCATGCGGTGGCGTAAGGTGCCTCCGGGGGTGATCGTCAGTGCTATGATCGAGGGCTGGAAAGCCGGGCTGGAACTGTCGCGGGATGAGCTGGAGGCGCATTATCTGGCGGGAGGTCATGTGCCCAAGGTGGTGCATGCCCTGGTGTCGGCCTCCAAAGCCAATATTGAGCTTACTTTCAAGATGGCTACTGCCATCGACCTGGCCGGACGGGATGTGTTCGAAGCGGTACAGATGTCCGTCAACCCCAAGGTGATCGATACACCTCCCGTGACGGCGGTGGCCAAGGATGGCATACAGCTCATCGCCAAGGCCCGTGTGACAGTACGTGCCAACATCAAACAGCTCGTCGGGGGCGCCGGCGAAGAAACCGTGCTGGCCCGTGTGGGCGAGGGGATCGTCTCGTCGATAGGCTCGGCCGGTACCCACAAAGAGGTGCTGGAGAACCCGGACAATATCTCCAAAGTGGTGCTGCAGAAAGGTCTGGACGCCGGGACGGCTTTTGAGATCCTCTCCATCGATATTGCAGATATAGATATCGGGAGGAATATCGGTGCGGTGCTGCAAATGGACCAGGCCAACGCCGACAAGAACATTGCCCAGGCCAAGGCCGAGGAGCGACGTGCCATGGCTGTGGCCCTCGAGCAGGAGATGATCGCCAAGGCCCGGGAAGCACGCGCCAAGGTGATCGAGGCCGAGGTGCAGGTACCCCTGGCCATGGCCGAAGCTTTCCGCAGCGGCAACCTGGGGATCATGGATTATTACCGCATGAAGAACATCGAGGCCGATACCACCATGCGGGATTCCATCGCCGGAGGTACCGGGAAAAGGAAAGACGACGGAAAAATAAAATGATCCGGATCACCTTCACATGGGAAGATAGTTCATCCTGATCCTTAAGAAGATGTTGCTTTTTTTCATAATATTGTATGGAAGAAGATCGTTAATGAAAACAGGTTTATGAAAACCCTTTTAAAGGTTTTGGTTATCTTGTTCCTGGTGGTTTCTGCGGCCGGGTGTGGCGGCTCGTCGAAATCCAGAGGGATCTATAAGAAAAAAGCCACTATGATCAATACCACCCAGCTGGGAAAGAATAAGTATTTTTTCTCAAAGAAATACCAGCGGAAGCTGTCCAGGAAAAAGAGAGGGAAAAGAAAATGAGGAAAGCCGGCATTGCCGGCTTTTTCTATTTTACGATCAGACTTTCTGCTTCCTGCAGCAGTTTTTTCCGGCGTGGGGCGCTTATCTCCAGTTCCTCCAGGATCTCCTGTTGCTTTAACAGGTCTTTTACCAGTACGATCTCCCTGTCGAGCAGGGCTTTCTTCTCGCGGCGTGTCAGGTTGTGCAGGGAGGTTACAGGATGCAGGCCTGCAAGATCGATACGCTCCCGGAGGCTGCCGCTGCCCGGGTAATCCCAGCTCACCAGGTACAGACCGCTGCACTTCCCGAAATCTACAGCATCTTCCGTGAAACGGGTATTGGTGACCAACCAGAAATGAAAGTTCAGATCACGGCCCGGGTAAAGGCCGGAGAGATTGTGGCGGATATCTTCAGCGCGTGAATGTATGTACATCGGTACCTTCACGTCGCTTTTGGTACCCTGCTCGGCGTGGAATTTGCATTCCACCATGATCAGCTCGTTGCCTTTGCCGGCGACCACATCCACTTCATGGGTAACACAGCGCCCTTCAATGATCTGACCGGTCATAGTCTCATATCCCTGATAAGCCAGCAGAGCTGCAACATACTTCTCAAAAGGATAACCGGTAGGCCCCAGTTCCTGGATAGCCTGTTTCAGCCGGTAACGCGCCGATGCTCCGGTGGACCTCTTGCGCAAAAGGTCATGAGCTTTCCGGTATATCTTCTGGGTGGGGATGCCGTCATACAACATGCTGTTGACCTCATGCAGGATGATGCTGATGTCTTCTTCTCCCGCCCCCGCCCGCAACAGGGAACGTTTTAACCTCTCAGGATCAAAAGGTACGCGATCACCGGATTGTTTGGTGACAGTTATTTCTGCAGGATGGGGTGAAAGATCCATGGTAAAAGACGATTTTAAGAAGAAAAATGTATTGAGGGATGAAATATAATTTATTTTTTTTAAAACATATTAAATAACATACGGGATACCGAAACTGTGAGGATGAATTTAACCTACTTTTGTAACCTGATTTCAAAATATTAAAGAAGGTAAAATGAAAAAAGATTTTTCGTGTTTTGCATGTGTCTCTGCCAGGATGATGGTGGCAAAATACCCTGCAGCAGATAACCATGGGATCCTGATCCTGGAATCCAGCCCGGATCCTTCCTATTATTCCCGTGCCGGTTTCCCGGAGAATCTGAAGAGTGTGAAAGACCATCATCTTTATCTGGTAGTAAAGAAACCTTCCCCATGTTTCCAGGACCGGGTGATGCGCCGCAGCCACCGGCTGAAAGAAGAACTGGGAATGAACTTTCATGTAGCCCCCGGGCAGATCACCTACCGGAACAGGACCTATTCCACCATACGTATCCGCACCAGTGAGACAGATATGATCCCCAGATTCATTGAGGAGTTCAGAAAGATCGGCATACGCTTTCTGGCAACGAGGAATGTTGCGCCTTATGAAGCCTTCATCCAGATCAAAAGGTACACCGATTTTGTGCTGATGGAGCCGGGGATATTCCGGGATATGGAAAATCCCCAAAGATATTTTGTACAGATACCGAAAGATATAGAATTCGAGGTGTTTGAGGAACTGATCAGGGAGGTGAAGAACAATTGTGATTTTCATATGTTCGATGCTTCCCTGGTATATTTGAACTGCGGAAAAAAATTCATCAATATGGTGGCTGTATATTCCAGCCACTGTGAGGAGCAGCGATTGCCGGAACTCCGGGATAGTCTGTTAAAAGAGATCCAGATACTTTTCCCATGATACTCCTTGAAAAGGGCTTCGCCGATCATAAAAATTCCGAGGTAATAATTTTAATGATATGAAAAAGCTTGTTGAGCTTATATTGATCCTCCTTTTGCCCTGGACGGTTATTTTTTATCTGGTTTGGAGTGTCAATAGTGACAAGGAGAAGGATTATACTGCGGTGGCAGATATTCAGGTGGAACAGAAAACGCCGGTAACGGATCATTCTAAATTTCCGGCGTTGCAAAAAGAGTTCCATTCACCCTCAGAAGTTACGGAAGCCTGTCTGGAGTGTCATAACGGACGAGGTGCAGAGATCATGAAAACGGAGCACTGGCGGTGGCTGAAAAAAGACACCGTTCCCGGCCGGGGGGTGATGGATCTTGGGAAAAGGAATATCCTGAACAACTTCTGTATAGGCGTTAACAGCAACGAGAAGTTGTGTTCCATGTGTCATGCAGGATATGGTTACGGGGATAAAAATTTTGATTTTCACGACCCCAATAATATTGATTGTCTTGTGTGTCATGACAATACGGGGACGTATAAAAAGTCCAAGCCCGGTACGGGCAGCATGACCGGATCGGGCTATCCACAGCCCTCGGTAGATCTGGGGAAAGTGGCCCGTAATGTAGGTTATCCCCATAAAAATAATTGCGGGGCTTGTCATTTTACCGGGGGAGGGGGTAACAACGTAAAGCATGGTGATCTGGAAAATGCCCTGAATCACTGTACCAGGGAAACTGATGTACACATGGCTGCCGATGGGAAGAATATGGATTGTACGGCCTGCCATAAAACAAAAGATCATCAGGTAAAAGGGCAACTATACATGGTATCTTCTTCCAATTCCAACAGGGCTACCTGCGTGGAATGCCATACGGACCGTCCTCACAAGAGCAAACTCCTGAATGATCATTATGAACTGGTAGCCTGTCAGACATGCCATATCCCCACATACGCCAAAGAAGCTCCCACAAAAATATATTGGGACTGGTCTACTGCCGGCAAGCTGAAGAACGGGAAACCTTATACGGAAGAGTCGGAAGATAAGCTGCATGAATATAGCTCGAAACACGGGGATGCTGTTTTCGGTAAGGATCTGGAACCTGAATACGTATGGTTCAATGGTACGGCGGGACATCATCTGATAGAGGACAAGATCGATACTGTTCCATTGGATCTTAACACTTTGTATGGGTCTTATAAAGACAATCTGCATCCGCAGGTGCCACGTGATGTTTCAAGGATATGGCCTGTGAAGATCATGCGGGGAAAACAGATCTATGATACTGTGAACAAAACCCTGATCCAGCCCAAGCTGGTAGGCAAAAAAGGAAGCGGCGCCTTCTGGGCTGATTTTAACTGGCAGGCTTCCGCCAAGGCAGGGATGGCTTATATGGAGCTGCCGTACAGTGGTCATTACGGGTTCGTTGAGACCCGCTCCTACTGGCCGATCAATCACATGGTGTCACCGGCTTCAGAAGCTCTGCAGTGTGCTGACTGTCATAGCAGTCATGGGCGGCTGGTCCATTTGACGGGATTCTACCTCCCCGGCAGGGATCATCACCGGATCACAGACATGGTCGGCCTGATATTGATCCTGCTGGCTTTTGCCGGGGCAATGGCACATGGCACGCTCAGGGTTCTAAGTAACAGAAGGGACAAATAGTCCGGGTAAAAAATGAACGAATGAAAAAGGTACTGATCTACAAGAGATATGAAAGGTTCTGGCACTGGACCCAGGTGTTACTCATCTTTTTTCTGGCCCTGACAGGATTTGAGGTGCATGGTACCTATCAGCTGTTCGGATACCATAGAGCGGTCATCCTCCATGATAATCTGGCCTGGTCCTATATCGTCCTGATCATTTTTACGTTCTTCTGGAATATGATCACAGGCGAGTGGAAACAGTATGTCCCCTCGGTAAAAATGATCAAAGCCCAATGGGAGTATTATATCTCCGGTATTTTCCGCCATGCGCCTCACCCTACCAAGAAGTCGGTCTATAACAAGTTCAATCCCCTGCAGCGAATGACCTATTTCGGGCTGAAAATAATCCTGATCCCTTTGATGGTGTTGAGTGGATTGTTTTACATGTATTTCAGTGTACTGAAGAACGGAGCTTTGGTAGGTTCTCTTCAGTGGGTTTCGTGGGTCCATTTACTGGGGGCTTTTCTGTTGCTGGCCTTTGTGGTAGGACATGTATATCTGACAACCACCGGCCTAAAACCTTTCTCTGCCATCAAAGCCATGATCACCGGATGGGAAGAAATGAGTGATGAGGAAGCCCGGCTTGCCCTGGAAGAAAACCTTGAGGTGGCGGTGATGGAAGGCAGGGAAAGTGTGAGAGGTGGAGGCAGTGAGGAAGAGAAAAGGCTTTTTGAGACCACTTTTGAAGAGGTGGTCAATAAACTGGGTATCGAAACCGAAAGCACCCGCTTGCGTGAAAAGCTTCTGGATTCAAATGTGGGGTACTTCAGGATCAATAAAGACGGATATTATGAAGAGGTCAATGAAGCCTGGATGGCCCTCTATAAATGTTCTCTGAAAACGGAAGTGATCGGTGCTCATTATTTTCTGAACAGGTCACCGGAGGCAAGGGAAAAATTGAAAAAACTGGTGAATAAGGTCCTCTCGGGAGAACCGGTCAGTGGCGAGGTGGTAGAGCGTGTATGCAGCGACGGGAGCATTGGCTATCACACTGTTTCAGCCGTCCCTTATTACAAAAACGGGGAGATAGCCGGTTTGGAAGGTTTTATCATGGATGTGACAGAACAGGTAAAAGCAGAGCAGGCAC
Source organism: Bacteroidales bacterium (assembly GCA_015486475.1). Lineage (GTDB taxonomy): Bacteria > Bacteroidota > Bacteroidia > Bacteroidales > VadinHA17 > DRPN01. Next base: position 1,127 of record WFRO01000309.1, on the reverse strand, counting down.
TGGAGAAAAAACTGAAAGCTGAGATCAAGCCTTCGGATTTTTATGAAAAGATATCTAAATCAGAAGAAGTGGGGTATTTCCGTATCGACAAAGAAGGGTTCTATCAGGATGTCAACGATACGTGGGTGAGACTCTATAAATATGATTCGAAAGACGAGATCATCGGGAAACACTATTCTCTGAGCCGTACCAAGGAGGATTTTGTCAAGCTGCAAGAATCAGCAAAAAAAGTGTTGCAGGGTGAAACGATCCCTTATGGGGTGACACGACGGTATTGCAAAGATGGTACTCTCGGATATCACAGTATTACCATGACCCCCGTCTATCAGGGAGATGAGATCGTTGGGTTCGAAGGGTTTATCGTGGATATGACCGATCGTGTCGAAGCCGAACAGGCCCTGATAGCAGAGATGGAAGAGCAGCGTAAAACAGACAATTTCTACCGCCGGATGGCTACTGCCAAAGGGGTGGGGTATTTTAAGATCGGTAAAGATGGTTTTTACCAGGATGTCAATGAAGCCTGGCTGAAACTTTATAAGTATGATTCGAAAGACGAGATCATCGGGAAACACTATTCTCTGAGCCGTACAAAAGAAGACTTTGTCAAACTTAAAGAGATGGTGGACAGGGTGCTTCAGGGAGAAGTGGTCCCTATGGCCGAGACCCGCCGTTACTGTAAAGACGGGACCATCGGTTATCATACCATTACCATGACACCCGTCTATGAAGGGGACGAGATCGTCGGGTTTGAAGGATTTATCGTAGATATAACAGATAAGAAAGAAAAAACGGGATCCGAATAAGATCCCGTTCTTTCCTGACCGACCGGAGGGATCCTATTTCTTTTTTCCGGAAGAAGTCTTAGCTTCCACCTTTTTCAGTTCCATACCGCATTTCGGGCATTTCCCCGGCTTGTCATAAGTCTTGTCCCCTTCACAATGCATGGGACACTGGTAGGCGGAGGCGATGGCGTCGCCGCTCTTTTTCTCACACTCTTTTTTGGCTTCTGCCTTTTTCTCTTTTTTCTCACAGGTCTTGTCGCTCTTTGCTTCTTTTTGCATTTTATGCATGGAGGAGACCTCTGTTTTCTCTTTTTTCTTTACCGGTTCCTGTGCTGCAGCCTGCAG
>WFRO01000308.1 GCA_015486475.1 Bacteroidales bacterium | reverse complement strand
GCAGCGCCGGAAGCCGGCACGAACTTGGTGATGCGGTATCTCCCTTTTCTGCGTTCATACAATTGTTCCAGAGAAGCTTTCTGCTTTTCGCTGAGGGTCAGTATACCATCGCCGGGGGTGGCGGGACGCTTTATATCGGCAAAGGGAAAGCCCCTGCGGAACAGCGCAAGCTGTGCCTCCACCTGCTCCGGCGTGATCCCGCGTTTCCGGAATTCCTCAAGATCCCGGGGAGTGAATAGTTCGTGGTTCATGGTTCGTGGTTCGTGGTTCATGGTTCGTGGTTCGTGGTTCGTGGTTCATGGTTCACAGTTCCCAGTTCATCAATCATCGTTCATCGATCATCGATCATCGTTCCTTCTCCGCCTCCGCTTTCCCGGCTTTAAAAGCCTCGATATTGGTCTCCACCACCTTCTCCCCTTTGCGGGCAAAGAGCTCCTGTATGGCGGCGATCAGGTGGTCGTCCGACACCTGTATGAAAGGCTCGGCGGCCCCGAGCATCACCATGTTGGCCGCACGGGCCGATCCGGCCTCCCGGGCCAGGGCAGCCGCATCGACCAGCAGATGGTGTGGCAGCTTACGGATCTCCTCAAAGAGTTGGGCGGGGTCCGGGTAATTATCGATGTTCTCATAAGGAGACGTATTGGTCACCAGCCACCCCTCTTTTTTCAGGTACGGCAGATAACGCAATGACTCCAGGGGCTCCACCGCCAGGATCAGGTCGCCCTGTCCCAGGGGGATCATGTCGGAATGGATGGGTCTGTCGGAAAGGCGCAGGTGGGAATAGACCTCACCCCCCTGCTGGCTCATGCCGTGAATCTCCGACTGTTTGATATAGAGATCCTCTTTTACGGCTGCCAGGCCTATCACCGCAGCGATCGAGAGGATGCCTTGTCCGCCGACACCGGCCAGAATGATATCTGTTTTCATCTTTTCTGTATATTATCGTTTTTTATTCTTTTTTCTGGCAGCAACCACACGCACGCACTCTCTGCGGGCCACGATCACCGAGACCCCCTCATAAGCCAGCTCCTCCTCCATGATCTTCACATTCTCCTCATGATGTTTCCGCAGCGGAACGATCGTGTGCAGGTGTTCCTTCTCCACCCCCACACCCAGGCAGATCTGTTCTATCTTTCCCAGTCCGGCAGGTTTCTGCCCCCCGGTCATGGCTGTAACATCGTTGTCGGAGATGATAATGGTCACGGGCGACTTTTTGTTGACGGCATCCAGCAGGCCGGTCATACCCGAATGGGTGAAGGTGGAGTCACCGATCACGGCCACCGAGGGCACCAGTCCGGCATCGGCGGCTCCCACGGCCATTGTGATGCTGGCGCCCATGTCCACACAGCTGTTGATGGCATTGTAGGGCGGCAGGGCACCCATGGTATAACAACCTATGTCCGAAAAAACACGTCCGGTGCCATATTTCTCCATGGCCACATTGAGGGCTTTGTATACGTCAATATGACCACATCCCGGGCAAAAAGAGGGAGGCCGTGGCACTGCCAGTCCCGGCGTCTCTTCCGGGTCCTCCAGCCCCAGACCCAGCGCCCTTCCCACCAACCAGGGATCCAGCTCGCCGTCACGGGGCAGGGTGCCATCCAGACGGCCCCGGATGACCGGCTCCGTGCGGGGAGGCACTCCCAGGAGCAACTCCTCGGCAAAGGGATACCCCTCCTCCAGCACGATGATCTCATCCGAGTCGGCAAAGAGCTGCCGGATCAGCTTGTCGGGCAGGGGATAAAAAGAGACCTTAAGCACATGGTAAGGCACCCCTCCCGGGAAGTTCTCCATCAAATAATTGTACGCCAGTCCACAGGCCAGGATCCCACGGCGGGCTCCCTCATGGCGGGTATAGCTGTTGTGACCGTCCTCCCGCTCCGACTCCTCCATGAACTTAGGCCGGTCGGCCAGCAGCTGCCTGTACCGTCGTCTGGCGATAGAGGGCAGCAGGACGAACTGCTTGGGATCGGAGGGCAGCCGCAGGGGGTTTTGCTCCCGCGGAGGCTGCCGCCTGACGCCCGTACGGGAATGGGACAGGCGTGTCACCAGACGCAGCAGCACCGGCACCCCGTAGCGTTCCGACAGGTCAAAAGCCTCACGCACCATATTGTAGGCCTCCTGCTGGTCCGAAGGCTCCAGCACGGGGATCTGGGCAAAATGCCCGTAGTAGCGGGAGTCCTGCTCGTTCTGCGAGGAGTGCATGGAGGGATCATCGGCCACGACGACCACCAGGCCGCCGTTGACGCCGGTGATAGCGGCGTTCATGAATGTATCGGCCGCCACGTTGAGTCCTACATGTTTCATACATACCATGGCCCTGCGGCCCGCATAGGACATGCCCAGCGCCGCCTCCATGGCGGTCTTCTCGTTGGCCGACCACTCGCGGACCACCCCGCTGCCGGCCGCCTGCCGCGACGCCTGCACATACTCCATGATCTCCGTCGAAGGAGTGCCCGGATAGGCATAACAACCGGAAACACCGGCATCAAGGGCGGCCTGCGCTACCGCTTCGTCACCCAGTAAAAAAAGTTTCTCTTCCATATTTTTTCGTGCCTGATTTGGTGGATAAAATAAGAAAAAAAATCAGTCTTCTCCTATGATCGTTGCCACAACCCTGCGGTTTCCCCCGTGACGGCGGAACTCACAGAGATAAATGCCCTGCCAGGTACCGAGGTTGAGCCGGTGTTCCGTGATGGGCACACTCACCGACGCTCCGATCAGGGAGGATTTCAGATGTGCCGGCATGTCATCACTCCCTTCCAGGGTATGCACAAAACGGGGATAGTCCTCCGGAACCAGATCGTTCATGAAGGTCTCAAAATCACGCCGTACCGAGGGATCGGCATTCTCGTTGAGGGTAAGCCCCGCCGAAGTGTGCTGGATGAACAACTGCAGGATCCCCGTGCGGGGCAGGGTACCCAGACGCTCCAGCACAAAAGAAGTGATCAGATGATAGCCTTTGTGAAAGGACGGCAACGTGAAGGTAACTTGTCGTATCATGAGTTTTTTATGCCAAAAATAGGATTTCCTCTCCGAAGGAAAGAATAATTTATTACAGATCACAATGAAAAAGGAAAAAAACAGTTTATTTTGACGAAGTGTTCACTCCTTATTTAACAGATGCCTGTCATTAAGATATTCCGGTATATTATATTGTTGTTGCTTTTCCCCGTGCTGCCGCTGGCAGCCCAGGAAAGCAGCGGCATCCGTGGTACCGTGACCGATGCCGGCGGTCATCCCATGGCAGGGGTCCATGTGCATCTCAAAGGAAATGCAGGCGGCACGGCCACCGACAAAGAAGGGAAATTTTTCCTCTCCCTCCCTGCCGGAGATACGGTGACGGTCGTCTTCTCCTCCATAGGGTTTGAAAAAAAGGAACGGAAGATCTTCCTGCATCCCGGAGAGACACAGGCGCTGAAGATCACCCTCCGACCTTCGGTCAGCCGCATCGGAGAGGTGCAGGTGCAGACCACCCACCGCAACGACGGCACCATGCGGCAGGTAAGCATCAAAGACCTGAACACCCTCCCCTCGCCGACAGGGAACCTGGAGACACTCATCAAGACCCTGCCGGGCGTCAGCTCACGCAATGAGCTGAGCTCCCAGTACTCGGTACGGGGCGGGAACTTTGACGAGAACCTGGTGTACATCAATGATGTGGAAGTATACCGTCCCTTCCTGGTCAGGGCCGGCAAGCAGGAAGGCCTCAGCATCATCAATCCTGACATGACCGAGCGCGTCAGTTTTTCCGCAGGGGGCTTCTCGGCACAGTACGGCGACCGGATGTCTTCGGTGCTGGACATAAAATATAAAACCCCGGAGGCCTTCGGAGGGATCGTATCGGCCAGCTTCCTGGGAGCTTCCGTCTTCGGCCAGGGACGCACAGCCAACCACAAGGGCACTTTCCTCATCGGCGGACGCTGGAAAACCAACCGTTATATGCTCAATACACTCGACACCAGAGGGGAATACAAACCCAATTTCGGGGATGTACAGGGTCTTTTCACCTACGAGCTCAGCAGCAAAGTATCGCTCGAAGTGCTGGGGAACCTGGCCTTCAACCATTACAACTTTGTGCCGACGGACCGGGAGACCGCTTTCGGCACCGTGCAGGATGCCGTGGCCCTGCATGTATACTATGAAGGACAGGAGAACGATCTCTTCAACACCTACATGGGAGCCCTCACCCTCAACTGGGAGCCGGCCCCCCGGAAAAGGATGAAATGGATCCTCTCAGCCTATAAAACGGTGGAGGAGGTGAAATACGACATCCACGGTTATTATCTCCTCAATGCGCTGGACAAAAGGATAGGCTCGGAGACCTTCGGCGACAGCATCATGAACATCGGTGTGGGCAGCTTCCTGCAACATGCCCGCAACCTGCTCGACGGGAGGATCTGGTCACTGCGCTATCTGGGGTCGGTGGACCGTGCCGGCCACCTGATCCGCTGGGGTTTTACGGGTAAATACGAATCTTTTGATGACCGGCTGCGGGAGTGGACCATGCGCGACTCGGCCGGTTACTCCATTCCTTATAATGGCGAAACGGTCAACCTCTTCCATACGGTCATCGGCGACAATCTCCTGCAGGCAGTGCGGCTGACGGCTTTCGCAGAAGACCGGCACACCTGGCATCTCCCCGACAGCGCTTCCCTGCAGATGGAGGCAGGCGTACGCTTCAGCTACTGGAGCTACAGCAACCAGCTGTTGGTGAGCCCCCGTATCATTTTCATTTTTCACCGTCGTCCCGGCGCCCGCTGGTCCTGGCATCTGGCCGGCGGCGTATACGATCAGCCCCCTCTCTACAAAGAGGCACGCCGCCCCGACGGCACCCTCAACCCCGACATAAAAGCGCAGCGCTCCTGGCACATCGTAGGTGGCAGCAATTTCCATTTCCAGGCATGGGGCAGACCCTTCCTGTGGACCTCCGAGCTGTATTATAAAGGTATGAACGATCTGATCCCCT
>WFRO01000307.1 GCA_015486475.1 Bacteroidales bacterium | reverse complement strand
GCAAGCTGAATGTCAACAAACGGCGCGAGGCCATTCTGAAAGCCGAAAGATCGGGGATCCTGCCGGTATGGGGAGAAGATCATTGGACGAAGGGATGATAACAGGTAAAAGACTGGTGACCGGCGGGGATGTGATCCTTTTTGATCCGCAGGCACCTCTGCAGCAACAAAGGGGAAAGTTTTCCGTGGTTTATCAGGGACGTTCCCTCCGGGATGACCGGAAAGTCCTGGTCAAAAAGCTGCGTAGTGCCGGAGATGCTGATCTCTCCAGGTACGGGGCGCTGGCCACACTGCGTCATCCTGCCCTGCAAAGGGTGATCGGTACGGCCGCCGACGGCGGGAACCGGTATGTGGTGATGCGTTATACGGAAGGAGAGGACCTGAAAGCGCATCTTCGTTCACAGGGCCGCCTGCGCGAGCGGGAGGTTATCCCGCTGGTGAAGGACCTGCTGGCAGGCCTGCACTATCTGCATGCGCAGGGATGGATCCATGCCGATATCAAACCTTCCAACATCCTCCTTTATAAAAAAAATGATAAAAGACGGGATCAGCGTCTTCATGCCCGTCTCCTCGATCCCGGTGAGGCTGTCTCCCTGGCCGGGCCATGCCCTGCGAAGAAACCCTTTGCCATGATCTACAGTCCGCCTGAGCAGGTGCTCGGCGCTGTCGACCTGATCTGCGAGGCGTCCGATCTCTACAGTCTGGGGGTGGTGATGTGGGAGATGCTGACGGGAGAGCCCCCTTTCCGTGCCGGTCATCCTGCCTCCCTCATCAACCTGCAACTGAACCTGCCGCTGAAAAAGAAACGGCGTATCCCGGAGCGGATGATGCCGGTGATCCGGAAAGCCACGGCCAAAGAGCCTTTCCCCAAACCCCCTGCCCGCTATTCACGGGAGGAAAGAAGAGAAATCCTCCTCGCAGGGATCAGAAAAAGATACAGGAGTGCGTATGAGATGCTGGAGGAGATAGAGGGATCTGGCTGAGGGTGGCGAGGGTGCCGGGGGAGAAGCTCGAAGTCGGAGCGAAGCGAAGATCCCGGCTTGCCGGGGCTCGAAGCTCGATGCGCGAAGATGGAAAAGTCGAAAAGTATGAAAAGTATGAAAAGTATGAAAAGTGGGAAGAGTATAGCGGCCTCTGCGTAAAGCCATTCAGAATTCAACAATCAGAATTCAGCGATCATCATTCTAAGTCATTTCGCATCATCTCATTATCGCTTCATCTCTTCCTCGTTCCCACTATTTCGTTAAAGGATGCCGGGAGGTACTATTTCCCCATAACGATCCCTTTCTCCTGCTTTATCACCAGATATCTGTCCACGGGCGGATGGAGGCAGGTCTCCCGCGTACCGTCGGCCCAGCGTATGGTGAGGCTGTCGACGGCGCTGTGCCTGCCCAGGCCGAAATGCATGCGGGGGTCGTGGTTGGAGAGATAGCTGGTGCTCCACTGGTTGATGCCCACCTGCTTCTTGTGGTCGTACCATACCGTGACCCGGGCTGCTATAGCGGTGGCAGGACCGTTCCTGCCCTTCAGCGTCAGACCCATCCAGTGGTTGTGATTGTTGCAGTCGTTGCGGAGCAGGACGGGAGTGGCCTCCAGGTCGATGTGGGAGACGATGATGTCCAGGTCACCGTCGTTGTCATAATCCCAGATGGCAGCGGTACGGCCTGACCTTTTCGTGGAAAAATAGGGGCTGCACTGCGGCCCCACGTTCGTGTAATGGCCTTTGCCGTCATTGGCCAGCAGGAGGGGATGCTGCAGGATCAGCTCTTCGGCGGTGCCGGTGGCAATGAAGATGTCCAGGTCCTCATCGTTGTCGTAGTCAAAAAGAGCTGCCGCCCAGCCTCCTTTTCCGGTGAGGGCCCCGGCCACCCCGCTCTGCTCGACGATGTCTTCGTAGATGCCATGGCCGGCGTTCCGGTACAGCGCTCCGTAGCGCAGGTCACTGACCAGGATGTCGATGAGGCCGTCGCCGTCCACATCACCGATGGTACCGTGCATGGAGCCTGTGGGCACGCCATGGGTGTTGGCCGCCACACCGGCTGCTATGGCTACATTTATAAAGGAGTGGGCATTGTTCCGGAACAGGAAGTTCAGCTGATGGTCGTTGGCCTGAAAGATGTCCGGATCGCCGTCGTTGTCATAATCGTAAATGGTGAGGCCCATGCATTTGGAATCCGGGAAGTAGAGGCCGTATTTCCGGGTAACGTCCACGAAGCGGCCGTCCGGCTGCTGCTCGTAGAGGATGGTCGCCTGTCCTTTGTATTCGGAGGGATGGGGCATCATGCCTGGCGTGATGGGAGAGACATAGTCCGGGTCAAAGGCCAGGAAATTTCCCACCAGGGCGTCCAGGCGGTTGTCGCCGTTGAAGTCCCAGAAAGAGACGCCGATGCTCCATTTGGTGAAGCCGTTGAGTCGGGCAGGGCCGGCCAGTCCCAGTTTTTGTGTGATGTCGGTGAACGTCCCGTCGCCGTTGTTGTGATAAAAGACGTTTGGACCGTAATTGAGCACAAAGAGATCGGTGTAGCCGTCATTGTCCAGATCAATGGCCCCGGCAGCCATGCCCCAGGCCGGATCATCCACGCCGGCCCGGTGAGACACCTCGGTAAAGGTGCCGTCACCATTGTTGCGGTACAGCTTGTTGCGGGTGTTCCTGAATACCCGCCCGCCGGGGTCGGAGATCCCCTCCAGGTAGGTGCCGTTGAGCATATACAGATCCGGCAGCTTGTCATTGTTATAATCCAGAATGGTCACGCCGGAGCCGCTGCTCTCCAGGATGTTGCCGTAAATGGTGTCGCCAAAGGTGTACCGGAAGTTGATGCCTGCCTGTTCCGTGACATCCGAGAACCGGACGACACCCTGCTGCCCTGACACATGGATGGAGAAGGGGACCAGTAAAAGTATTTTCAGAAGAAGAGATCTGTGCTTTAGGATCATGACCGTGGAATTCAGAATTATCTTGCAATATTATCCATAAATAATGAAAAAAGGGGAAGAAAAAGGTGGGGGAACAGGAAAGATGGCAGGTTCCTAAGCCGTGTCTTTGTTGTCCAGGATGATGTTGGCGGCCAGCCGGATGGCATCCTGTACCACGGCCGTGCATTTATCGGTGGCTCCTTCTGCCTGGAACTCCTTGAGATCTTCGGATCTGGTAAGACGGAAACATCTGCCGAACCTTTTCTCCTGTATCTTACAGCACATGGTGCTGCCGTATTTTTGCTCAAAACGGTCACAAAACTCACCGGAAGGCACGAGGGAAGCCCTGTAGGCATCCCAGTCGGACAACCGGGTCTTTCCGCGGCCATAAAGCAGTCCGAAGATCATCAGGGCACCGGTGACCGCCCCGCAGGTCTCTCCCCGCTCGGCGATGCCTGTCAGGGGGGTCAGGGCTTTGAGAATATCATCCCCCGGCAGTCCGAACTGCTCTTTCAGGGCCAGAAAACTGCTTTGGGCACAGTTAAAGGAGATGTGCATGTACCGGTCCGCTTTCTGGTCCAGCATTTTCATCACCAGGTCCCGGGGCATCTCCCTGTTCTCCGCGATCTTGTTCTCCGGGGACTGCCCGCTCTTTTTTTCAGACCGCTCTTTCTGCTCATTATCCGTATGTCCTGCACAGGAGGAGACGAGCAGACCGCTCCCCACCATGGCCGCAGATATACTGCCCAGAAATTTCCGACGCCCCTTTGCAGATGCCATATCTCTTTCGCTTATGGTGAAATGTTGATCTACGGCAAAGGTAAAAAATATTCGATGAATGAGCCTGCTCAGGGAGGATCATCTTAGTGATATGTCAAACGGATTATGAAGCATCTATATGCCTGTTACTTCTCCCCCCCCTCATCAGGCCCCGGATCAACTCCACACTATCAAGGCAGAAGGCAGAAGGCAAAAGGCAGAAGGCAGAAGTAATAAGGCATAAGTAAAAAGGGGTGCTGGGTGCTGGGTGCTAGGTGTTGCCCGCCCGCCCGCCTGAACGAATTCATTCGGGCAGGGCTGACGCCGTTCGGACGGGCTGCAACTTTTAACTTTAGCTCACTTTTAACTTTCAACTTCTTCAACTCCACACTCCACACTCCACACTATCAAGGCAGAAGGCAAAAGGCAGAAGGCAGAAGGAAGGATGAGCGACTAAGGTCGAAGGTCGAAGGTCGAACGGTCGAAGAGTCGGAAGAGTGCGTAGCGCATAGAGCTTAGATCATAGAGCATAGAACAGTTCCACCCGGTAACCCCGCCCGTCCGCTCGCCCGCCCGGATGACCTGGTCGGACGGGGACGAATGTCCATTCGGACGTGGCTGACGCCAGTCGGACAGACTGCAACTTTTAACTTTAGCTCACTTTTAACTTTCAACTTCTTCAACTCCACACTCCACACTTTTAATTGGACAGGGTGTGTAGAACATTGTTTAAAGGTTTACTTTAATATTAGAGAGAGTATAATTGGTATAAATTGACAAATATTTGGTATATATTAACAATTAGGGGGGAAATATTTTCTGTTACTGAAATATTTGATACTTTAAATCACAAAATAAATTTCTAATTTTAAGTAGATTAAATATAAATAATTCGTAAAAACCCTGAATCATTAACCCTAAACCCAAAAATCATGCAAAATTCTTTGTTTTTTAAGAAGAGCGGAGTTTTTCTGCTTTTCTTATTTGTTATTGCCCTGGGCTTTGTTTCGGCCCAGGAGAGGACAATAACGGGGAAGGTTACTTCCCAGGATGACGGACCTCTTCCGGGTGTTAATATCCTCCTGCAGGGAACCATGAAGGGTACGGTGACGGACATGGATGGCAACTACACCATTGTAGTGCCGGGTCCGGATGCCATACTGGTGTTCTCGTCGGTGGGTTTTGTCAAACAAACCATCACCGTGGGGGACAGGACGACCATCGATGTCGTGCTGGCGCCGGAGCTGAAGTCACTGGATGAGATCGTGGTGATCGGGTATGGTACGCAGAAGAAGAAGGAGGTGACCAGTGCTGTGGCGACGGTCAAATCTGATGAGTTCAACAAAGGAAATGTAAACAGTCCTGCCGAGTTGGTGCAGGGAAAGGTGGCTGGCTTGTCCATTACGAAAGCCGGCGGTAACCCTAACCAGCCCTATGACATCCGTTTGCGGGGCATGAGCACCATCGGTGCCAATACGCAGCCGCTGATCGTGATAGACGGGGTGATCGGTGCCTCTCTCGAGAACATCGACCCCAACGATATCCAGTCGATCGATGTCCTGAAGGACGGATCGGCAGCTGCCATATATGGTACCAGAGGATCCAGCGGGGTGATCCTGGTCACGACGAAAAAGGGAAGAAAGGGAAAAGTGATGGTCGATTACAACGGATATGTTGCTATGGAGTCTGTAGCCAAATATCCGAATGTGATGAATGCCACCGAATGGCGGGCCTTGTCGCAGGAGACGGGTCTGGGGACGGATTTCGGAGAGGATACCGACTGGTTCAAGGAGACCACACGCAACGCCTATTCGCAGGTACACAACCTGTCATTGTCGGGAGGTTCGGACAAAACGACCTACCGGGCTTCCTTCAACTACCGCAACGGCATGGGGGTAGCGCTGAATACAGGCTTTTCACAACTGAACGGTCGTCTGAACATCACCCAGAAGGCCCTGAAGGACCGGATGACCTTTGACCTGATCATGGGGGCTACCCAGCGTAAGTCCAGGTTCGGGTTTGACCAGGCCTTCCGCTATGCATCCATTTACAACCCCACTGCCCCTGTGAAAAGCGATGAACCCCAGTTTGAAAAATATGACGGATACTTCCAGCAGGTGCTGTTCGACTACTACAATCCTGTGCAGATCCTGGAAGAAGACAAGAACGACGGGCTGGACAAAAGGATGAATGTTGCGGTCAAGGGGGCTTTTGAGATCATCACCGGCCTCACCGTGGATGCGTTTTATTCCTATCAGGCCGGCAATAATTTCCGTGGAACCTATTTTGATAAGAACAGCTACTGGGTAGGGATGGATCGCAACGGACTGGCAGAGCGGCGTACGGATGAATCTTCCAATCAACTGTTCGAGACCACCATTCACTGGGACAGCGATCTTGGTTCCTCCTCCCGGATCACGGTCCTGGGAGGTTACAGTTACCAGGAGTTCATGAACGAAGGGTTCCATGCCCAGGGAGGTGATTTTATCACGGATGCCTTCTCGTACAACAACCTGAGCGCTGCCCTCGATTTTAAGAACGGGAAAGGATCGATCGACAGCTATAAGAGCTCTTCCAAACTGATCGCTTTCTTTGGTCGTGTCAATCTGAACATTACCGATAAATTTTATGTGATGGGTAGTTTGCGTTACGAAGGGTCATCCCGTTTTGGTGAAGACAATAAATGGGGGCTTTTCCCGGCCGTGGGTGCCGGTGCCGACCTTGCGGAATTCATCGGGGCTCCGGCCCTGGATAACCTGAAGCTGAGATTCAGTTACGGGGTCACGGGCAACCAGCCGTCCCAGAGCTATCTCTCGCTCATGCGTTTCGGCCCCCAGGGGAATTTCTATTACAACGGGGCCTATGTACCAGGGTACGGGCCGGTGAGTAATGCCAATCCCGATCTGAAATGGGAGAAGAAAGCCGAATTTGATATAGGCGTTGATTTCTCCCTGTGGCGGTCCAAGCTGTACGGTTCTTTCGATTTTTACACCCGTACCACCCGGGACCTGCTCTTCCAGTATGAGGTGCCTGTGCCTCCCAACCTTTATCCTCTTTCGTGGGTGAACATTGGTGAGATCAAGAACAGCGGCCTGGAGCTCTCCATTACCTGGAATGCGGTAAATACCGGTAATTTCAAGTATAGCCTCAGCCTGACACCTACTTATTACCTGCAGAACAAGCTGGTATCCCTCTCGGGCACCTTTAACGGATCGGATCTTGAGTATGGCGTCCGTTATCTGGGGGCCATGGGGGCTCCCGGACAGAGCGGTGTGCCGCTGGTCAGGGCTGCCGAAGGAGAACCCATCGGACAACTCTGGGCCCTCGTATTCAAGGAGATCGATCCCGACGGCAACCTGATCTTCGAGGATGTCAACGGCGACGGCACCATCGACCCGAACGACCGCCAGGTGGTCGGCAACGGTTTGCCGGATGCCGAGCTCGGTTTCAACAATACCTTCAACTGGGGCAACTGGGATCTCAACATCTTTTTCAGGGGGGTCTTCGGACACGATCTGAACAATACTTTCAGAGCCTTTTATGAGGTGCCCAAAATGATCGGCTCCTACAATCTGCCCAAAACGGCTGCGGATATGAGGAACCCGGAGACGGGTGTCCTGCTGAACAACTCCTCCGGGATCCTTTCGAGCTATCATATTGAGAATGCTTCCTTCTTTTCCCTGGACAACATCTCCCTGGGCTATTCATTCAAGATGAAACAGGATGCTGCCTTCCGGAAGATACGTCTCTATCTCGCGGGTAATAACCTGTTCTACATTACCGGATACCAGGGGGTGGATCCCAACCCGAGGTATGCCGACTACGGGAATCCACTTATTCCGGGTATCGACAGAAGAAATACCTGGTTCCGGACCCGTTCATTCTCATTTGGTGTAAACCTTGGTTTTTAATCCGGAAAAAGAAAAGAACATGAAAACAATTAATATCCATAAAATGAAAAGATCACGGTTATTCAGCAGAGCGATACTGATCTCTCTGGTTTTGCTTGCCTTCAATGTGATTTCCTGTACAAATCTGGATGAGCAGTTGTACTCAGAGGTGACCCCGGATAACTTCTTCAATAACGATGAGGAGTTTATTTCAGCCCTGGGGGCTGCCTATACACAGTTCCGGAATTTTGCCTCTAATGATCCTTTTTCACTCCAGGAGACCTCCACCGATGAGATGGTCGTTCCCACAAGGGGTCAGGACTGGGATGACGGCGGTACGTGGCGGCGCTTGCACCTGCACTCCTGGACGTCGGAAGACGGGGCCATGAACGGCGGATGGAACTTCGGTTTCAGCGGTGTGAATACGGCCAACCGGCTGATCTATCAGTTCCAGAAGCTGGTGGATGACGGTCAGGTGGACCAGGACAAGGCAGATGCGTATATTGCCGAGTTGCGGGCTGTACGGGGTTTCTTTTACTGGCAGCTCATAGATATGTACGGCAATGTGCCGCTGGTTTTTAGTTTTGCCGACGCAGAGGCCACGCCACCCACCAAGCCCAGGGCAGAGGTCTTTGACGCTGTCCTGAAGGACCTGGAGGAAGCTGTGCCCAAACTGTCCCATTCTGTCGACGGAACCACTTACGGACGTATGAACTATTATGCAGGGCAGACCCTGCTGGCCAAGCTCTATCTCAATGCTGAGGTGTATTCCGGCACAGCCATGTGGGACAAGGTGATCGAAGCCTGTGATTCGGTGATCAACTCCGGGAAATATGCTCTGGAGAGCAACTATTTTGCCAACTTTAACGTGGATAACAGCAGCTCTTCCGAGTTTATCTTCGCCATACCCTATGACGAAGTGTTCTACGGAGGATTCAACCTGGCCGTCCGCACCCTGCACTATGGCAGTCAGCAGACCTACAACCTGAAGGCCCAGCCGTGGAACGGCTTCTGTACCCTGGAAGAGTTTTACAACTCCTACTCGGATGATGATCTACGAAAGGGTGATGTGGGTACGGTGGACGGACCGGCCAAGAAGCGGGGCAATTTCATTGCCGGTTATCAGTATGCTGCCGACGGAGCTACCAAGATCATGGACGATGGTTTCGAATCACCGCAGCCCGACCGCCAGCCTGTTCCCCTGCTGGGTGACCCCGACGGGGCTCCCCTGAACTTCGGGAACATGTTTTCCGACCAGCCGCAGATCAACGAACTGGGTCCCCAGGCTTATCGCCAGTCCGGTGTGAGGATCGGGAAATGGGAGATCGCCATGGGCAGTAACCCTGCTGCCATGAGCAACGACTATGCTGTCTTCCGCTATGCTGATGTATTGCTGATGAAAGCTGAAGCCCTCTGGCGGCTCCATCATGAGGGAGAGGCCCTCGTGCTGGTAAACCAGATCCGTAACAGGGCCGGTATCGGCGACCTTTCCAGCCTGGATGGCCCCCTGAGTTTTGACATGGACGGCGGCAGCGTCGCCGGCGGCGAACTCTTCAATGAGATCGGCCGGGAGATGTTCGCCGAGAACCACAGAAGACAGGACCTCATACGCTGGGGCTTCTTCACCGAGGTGGACAAATGGGTCCTTCCTTTCTACAATCCGCAGGACGTGCTGACAACAGATCCTTATACCACGATCTATCCGGTGCCGAAACCCAAGTTGGATGCCAACCCGAACCTGAACCAAAACCCCGGTTATTCAAAATAAAAATGATCCTCCTGTCATGGAAGAAAAGCAAGCTTATGCTTGCTTTTCTTCTTTTTGGTACGGGAATTTTATGAATTCTGATTAGATTTGTGAACAAGAAACCTGTTTGTTCGCTGTAATTTTCCCCGATGAGATATCTGCCGGTCAGTGTGCGATATGTGAGATGGGTCCTGGTGGCTTCCGTGCTGTTGTCTTCCTGCAAAACAGATCATGACCATAACCCTGCCCGTAAACGCTTTACCCTGATCCCTGCAGCGGTCTCCCACATTGATTTTTTGAACCGTGTCGAGTATACGCGGGAATACAATACGTATACGTACCGGAACTTTTACAACGGGGCCGGTGTGGGTCTGGGGGATCTCAACAATGACGGGCTCCTGGACATCTATTTCTGCGGCAACCTGGAGGATAACAAACTTTATATCAACAAAGGGGATTTTGTTTTTGAGGATGTCACCGAAAAAGCCGGTGTTACCTGTCACGATGTATGGTCGACAGGGGTGAGCATCGCAGATGTCAACGGCGACGGATGGCTGGACATCTACGTCTGCAAATCCGGTGATCCGAACCGCCGGCACCGGCACAATGAGTTGTTCATCAACAACGGTGACGGCACCTTCACCGAGGAGGCGGCCCGTTACGGGCTGGATGATCTCGGCCTTTCCACCCATGCTTCTTTTTTTGATTATGACCGCGATGGCGATCTGGATTGCTACCTGCTCAACAACTCCTTCCAGTCGGTCACACAATATGATCTGAAGCCCGGCCTGCGGGAGATCAGGGATACCCTGGGGGGGAACAAGCTGTACCGCAACGACGGGGGACATTTTACGGATGTGAGCAGGCAGGCCGGCATCTACGGGAGCAAGATCGGTTTTGGCCTGGGGGTAAGTGTCGGTGATGTGAACAGGGACGGCTGGCCCGATATCTATGTGTCCAATGATTTCTTCGAACGGGATTACCTCTACATTAATCAGCATGACGGTACCTTCCGGGAAGTGCTTGTGGATGAGCTGCGGGAGATAAGCCTCGGGGCCATGGGGGCGGATATGGCAGACATCAACAATGACGGTTACCCTGAGATCTTTGCCACCGAGATGACCCCCGAGGGCAATGCACGCCTGAAAACCAAAGCCCTCTTTGATACCTGGGAGAACTACCGGATCAAACTGAAAAGAGGCTATTACCACCAGTTCGCCCGCAACGTCCTGCAGCTCAACAACCGCAACGGCTCGTTCAGCGAGATAGGCAGGTACGCCGGCGTGAGCATGACCGACTGGAGCTGGGGCGCCCTGATCATGGACCTCGATAACGACGGCTGGAACGATATCTTTGTGGCCAACGGCATCTACAAGGATCTGCTCGACCGTGATTATCTGCAGTACTTCTCCAATCCTGCCATCATGCGCTCGATGATCAGGGCCGGCGGCGATGCCATCCTGGGACTGATCGACAAGATCCCGTCGGTGAGGATCCCCAACTATGCTTTTCATAACAATGCGGACTACACTTTCACGAACCTCTCTACGCAGTGGGGCCTGGATACGCCTTCCCATTCCAATGGGGCTGCCTATGGTGATCTGGACAACGACGGTGACCTCGACCTGGTGGTAAACAATGTGAACATGCCTCCCTTTCTGTACCGGAATGAGACGGACCGGCAGGCCGGCCACGGATATCTCACCGTTAAGCTGGAGGGTACCGGGAAAAACAGGGATGCTATCGGGGCCGGTGTGGCAATATATTATAAAGGTAAGATGAATTACAGGGAGCAGGTCCCCATGAGGGGGTTCAAATCCACGGTGGATAACCGGCTCCATTTCGGGGTGGGGGAGGCTTCGGAAATTGACAGTATATGCATTTTCTGGCCCGACGGGAAGTATACGGTCGAACATGATCTTCCAGCAGACACGATGCTGTATGTGCGGGAAGACCGTGTGCCGGCAGTCCCGCAGGTTATGCACAAGCCATCTCCCCCGGGTATTTTCCACAGGGCAGATCGTCCGCAGGGATTCGATTTTGTTCACAAAGAGGATGATTTTGTGGACTTCGACCGTGACAAGTTGCTCTTCAGGATGCTCTCCGACGAAGGACCCCACATGGCCGTGGCGGATGTGAACGGGGACGGCCTGGAGGATGTTTTTGTCTGCGGGGCCAAAGATTCTCCCGGGGTACTTTTTGTACAGGGGAAGAACGGTCATTTTACCCGGAGGGATCAGAAGACCTTCGAAAAGGACAGGCTTTCAGAAGATACCGACTGTGCTTTCTTCGATGCCGATAACGACGGTGATCAGGACCTCTATGTGGCCAGCGGGGGAAATGAATTCCCGCAGAGCTCTTCGGCCCTGCTCGACCGTCTCTACCTGAACGATGGCGCCGGCAGGTTCACCCGTTCGGGGCAGATGCTCCCGGCCGGTAAATATGAGAGCACAGCCTGTGTGGAACCGTGTGATTATGACGGGGATGGCGATACCGACCTGTTCGTGGGCATACGCCTGCAACCCTTTGCCTATGGGGTACCTGTGAACGGTTACATCCTGAACAATGACGGGAAAGGGCATTTTGCCAATGTGACGCGGGAGATCGCTCCCGGGCTGTACCACACCGGCATGATCACGGACATGGTCTGGGCGGATATAGACAACGATCATGATCCCGACATGGTGATCGTGGGCGACTGGATGCCGGTGAAGATCTTCCTGAACGACCGGGGAAAATTCACCGATCACACCGGCGATCTGGGTCCGCAGCACAGCAACGGCTGGTGGCACAGGATCATTGCCAGAGATCTTAACGGCGACGGCAGGATCGACTTTGTGCTGGGCAACCATGGCCTGAACGGTTTCTTTAAGGCTACGGCAGAGAAACCGGTAACGATGTACGTGAACGACTTTGACATGAACGGGAGCATTGAGCAGATCATTTGCACCTACAATGGAGATACCTCCTATCCGGTGGCGATGCTGGATGATATGACCGCACAGATCCCGTCGCTGGCAAAAAAGTACAGGACATTCAACTCGTATAAACGGGAGACGATCAATGATATCTTCTCAAAAGAGGTACTGAAACACTCATTGGTGTTGCATGCGGACGATCTGCACAGCGCTGTGCTGATAAACCGGCAGGGAAGTCCGTTACAGCTTGTTCCCCTCCCTGCCGAAGCACAGTTCTTTCCCGTTTATGCGGTGGCTGCGGATGACTATGACCACGACGGCTCGGTGGATATTCTTCTGGGCGGCAATCAATACAGGGCCAAGCCT